>QGVF01000096.1 GCA_003242705.1 Acidobacteriota bacterium | reverse complement strand
ATCTTGCCCAGCGCCAGCTCGATGCGGCCGCGCATCCAGGGCTCGGGCCGGCTGTCGAGCGCAACCTGCAGCGAGCGGGCCGCGTCGGTCCGCCGGCCGAGCTCCAGGCGCGCGAGTCCCAGCTTGAAGTGCCACAGCGCTTCCTCGCCCGGGATGCGCGGGCGCGCGTCGTCTGCCAGCCGATTGACGCCATCGAGCAGAATCCGCTCGGCCTCGGTCGGCCGCCCGGCCCGCAGTGCCGCCGAGCCGCGTTCGAGGACGAGAATCCGGTTCCCCGGGAACGCCTTCGACATCTCGGTCAGCAATCGATACGCATCCTCGTGCCGCTCTTCGCGGCTGTAGATGAGCACCAGGGCCGTCTGCGCTTCGAAGCGGCTCTCGCTGCCGGGTGTCGCGGCGGCCTCGAGCAGAGCAATGCCCTGCTCCCTGCCGCCGCCGAAGCCCGCGACGTAAGCGAGGAGTCGTGACGGGAAGCGCATCCGGGCAACGGCGTAGCGGTACGTGCCGACGATGGCGCCGGCAGCCCGGCGATCGGGCTGGAGCTCGAGCACACGCTCCTGAAGGTTGAAGGCGCGCCTGGCCGGGCTGAAGGCGCGCCGCACGCTGCCTTCGACCGAAGCCGTCCACGACGCCTGCAGGCCGTACGCCGCGCCCAGGTCGTACAGCGCGTCGGGATCGTCCGGTCGCTTCTGCACGGCTTCCTCGGCCAGGCGGATCGCCTCATTGATGGTGTCGCGGAACTGCCGCGTGATGGCCTCCGGTGCGGGCGGCAGGTCGAGCGACGACGTGGTGATGCCGCCGGTGTAGTGATCGACGGTCAGGGCGCCGCGATGGAAGAGAGCCTGGAGCCAGAGGATGGCCGCGAGTGTCCGGTGCGCTTTCGACGCTTCGGGATAGTCGGCGACGGCGCGCCTCGCAATGTCGAGCGCCGTTTCACGATCGAGGTTGTACGCGGCACGGTAGGCCTGCTCGATGCGGTCGTCGAGTGCGTCCTGCGCCGCGGTGCGCGGAAGGTCGGACAGCAGCGCGAAGACCATCGCCGCCGCAGCCAGCGTCCGGATGCGCGTCTGCCGGGTCACGATGAAAGGCCGCAGCGGAGTCAGCCTCCGCTGCGGGGGGCGTTGTCAGTTCAGGCCGGCGATCCGATCGAGATCAACGGCTTCGACGAGGGCGCGGACCTCGGACAGGTCGTTGACGTCGTGGCCGGTTGCCTGCACGATGAACCGGTTGCCGACGACGACGGTCACTTCACCCCGCCGGGCGTCGGTGTCCCATTCTTCGAAGGCGGGGTGAGCGCCGATTTTCGTCGAGCGTCGGAAGCCTTCGTCGGAGCGCTCCTCGAATCCCGCGGCCAGGAACATCGCCATGGGGGCGAGCATCAGCTGGTTCATCGCCGAGTCGGTAATCTCGAGCTCGATGGAGCTGTCGCCGCGCGTGTAGCGCGCCTCGGCACGCGAATGCCGGATCGGCGCCGACATCTGTTCGCCCCGCGCGTTGCTCTGCGTCCAGCCGTCCACCTGCGGCAGCGCCGCCTTCAGGGCCTCGTAGTCGACGACCGTGACGTCGCTCTGGGCCAGCTGCTGGAAGCCCTGCGCCATCTGCTCGAAGCCGCGGGCCAGTTCCTCGGCGCCGCTGCCGGTAAGCTGTTCCGCACCACGCTGGATCTGCTCGGCGCCCTGGCGGATCTGATCGGCCGCCTGCTCGGCCTCGCGCTGTTCGGATCCTCCGCCACACCCTGCCGCCGCGACGCCGAGAACGAGCGCCGCCATCATCGTTCGTGCCTTCACGTGATTCCTCCGGAACGGCCGTTGCCGGCCGGCGCCAATCTTAGCACCCGGGCGTGCGGGCGTCGCGAAGCTTTCCGCCTTACGGGGCGACAACCGGTGTGGACGTGCTTTCCGCCGAGGCGACGTACGACTGTCGTGCCCGGACGGTCATGCCCGGAACCTTGACGCGGACTTCGAGCTTGTGGACCGTCCCGTCCAGGTCCTCGGGCTCGAAGCCCATCACGTACTGCCGATGCAGCTCGTCGGCGACGCGCGTAAACGTCGAGTTCAGCTCGTCGGTCCGCCGCAGCTCGAAGTAACCGCCGCCCGTTTCCGCCGCAAGGCGCCGCAGGTTGCGGTCGGGCCGCGTCCGGCGGCCGAGAATCTCGCTCTGCAGGCCGACGGCGTACACCATGAAGTTCTCGCGCTGGGCGCGCGCGATGACGTCCCTGAAGCCGACGCGCTGGCTGCGCTGGTCTTCGCCGTCGCTGAAGACGAGCACGACGCGGCGACCCGGCTCGTCGGCCAGCGCCGTCATGCTCACGTCGATGGCATCCCACAGGAACGTCGGGTTGCCGAACTGGATGTCGTCGTGGATGAAGCGGATCAGCGCATCGCGGTCGCTGGTGAACTCGGAGCTGAGCTGGATCTTGTCCGAGAAGCTGCCGATGCGCGCGCGATCATCGGGCAGCAGACGCAGCACGAAGCGCTCGGCGGCCACCTTCAGGAACTCGTAGTTGAGCGTCATGCTGCCGCTCATGTCGAGCATCACCACCACGGTGATCGGCTGGACGTCGCTCCGGAACAGCGTGAGCGGCTGCAGCTTCCCGTTGTCGTAGACCTCGAAGTGCTCCTGCTGCAGATCGGGCACGAGCCGGCCGTCGCGATCGGTCACCGTGGCGTAGATGGCCACGACGTTGGCCGAGCTGCGGAACGTCGGCTGCTGCGTCGCCGAAGGCGCCGCCACGAGGAGGCCCACGGCGACAAACGCAAGGACGAAAGCGGGCAGTGACTTCATGAGTGAGCGAACCGGCCGGCAGCAGATTGTCGGTTTCCCTTAGACTACGCCGAGCGTGCCTGTTCCTGCCAGTGCCGCGCTTCCGACGCCATGACCCGACTCGTCGTCTTTGATCTCGACGGCACGCTCGTCGATTCACGCCTCGATCTGGCAGCCAGTGCCAACCTCCTGCTCGATGAACTGGGCGCGCCGCGGCTGGCGGTCGCCGAGGTCGAGCGCATGGTGGGCGACGGCGCCCGCATGCTCGTGCAGCGCGTGCTGGCGGCTGCCGGGGTCGAGACCGATCTCGATGCTGCGCTGGGGCGTTTCCTTGCCATCTACGACGAGCACCTGCTCGACCACACCTGCCCGTATCCGGGCGTCGTCGACGCGCTCGACGCGCTGGGCGACCGCGCCGTGCTGGGCCTGCTCACCAACAAGCCGCAGCACCACACGGCGCGGCTCCTTGAAGCACTCGGCCTCCGCGACCGCTTCTTCGCGGCCATCGGCGGCGACACGACGTTTCCCCGCAAGCCGGATCCGGCCGCGCTGCTGCACCTGATTGACACGGTGGGAGCGAGGCCCGAGGCGAGCGTGATGGTGGGCGATTCGCGGGTGGACCTCGAGACGGCCCGTCGTGCCGGCACGCGGATCTGCCTCGTGACGTACGGCTTCGGGCGGTTCACCCCTGACGAGCTGCGCGGGGTGACGGTCTGCGAACGATCCGAGGCGCTCGGCGCGGTGGTGGGCCGGCTGCTCGACGAGCTCGACGCCACGGTCGGACACGACACCCGCGGCTGACGGCGGTCGACTGCTTTCGGGGCCGATTTTCCGGTGTCCCGCCCGGTCGAACGGACGCCTGTCCGGCGCTTGAGTTGCAGCGGTGCGACACATAGAATCCGCTCACGACGACCCGCGTGCCTGGGGGGCTCCCGTCCCGGCAGAAAGGACTCCGCTGCCCATGATCAGCGTCGCCGCTCTTCGCATGCAGCAATTCGGCGTCCAGTTCTATCAGGCGTCGCTAACCGCCAGGGACATCGACAAGCTGGTGCGATTCGAGGTGCTCGACTACAGCGGCGGCACCGGCAGTCGGGGCGCCAGGGGCTCGACCCGGACCTCGAAGGTGCGCTGGGATCTGCTCGAGCGGCGCATCGCATCGAGCGAGAAGGCCTACCAGCGCCAGATCATCCGCCGGAAAATCGACGAGCTCGTCGCCTACTACGAGCAATGTCGGGCGGCCCGCGACCTGCCCTCGATTCCGGGGGCCGTGATCATCTCGAGCGACGAGCCGCTTCGTTTTGAACCGGTCGACGAGCAGGGGACGCTGGGCTCGCTCAAGGTACCCGAGCGCGAGGGTATCCTCCGCGCCATCGACGGCCAGCACCGGCTGCTCGCCCTGCATGCCGGCATGGACCGGTTCGGCGACGAGATTTTCACGGTTCCCGCCGTCATCTTCGACCGGCTCCCGGAAGACCACGTCGTCCAGATGTTCGTCACCATCAACGCGAAGCACACGCGGCTCAATCCGTCACATCTCGTGTCGCTGTCGGGCCGGCAGCTGTACCGCGACGAGAACCTGGCAGCCGCCCACGACGTGGTGCGCGCACTCAACGAGCGGGAAGGGTCGCCGCTGCAGGGCGAAATCAAGCTGCTCGGCGTCGGCCGGGGCCGGGTCGCCCAGGCTCCGCTGGCGCAGGAGCTCAAGCGCCTGTTCGGGACGGAAGCGTTCGGCTCGGGCCGGCGCGGCGCCGAGTTCCGCGAGGAGGCCACGCGCTTCTTCCTCAATTACTTCAAGCAGGTGGCCGTCGTCTTCAATGCGGCGTGGCACGGGCGGAAGTACAGCATCAAGACGGCTCCCGCGCTCCGCGCCTTCATCCGCGTGGCCCCCGACATCGTCCGCCACCTCGATCAGCAGCGGGCCGATCGGGCCGACTTCCGGGCAATCGGCCGCGTCATCGCCCCGTGGGGCCGGCGGATCGGCGACCTGCGCTTCGAGACCGAGGGCGCGTGGAAGCGATCGGGCACAACCATCGACCAGCTCGCGACGGAGCTGCGCCTGGCCCTCCAGTACCCGGAAGGGGTACTCGGCTGACGTGAGCAGTCACCTGCCCAGTCGGTGTGTCGAAATGCCTAAGGTGTGTCGAAAGGTTCGGCGTCAGCCGCATGGGCAGGGCGACGGAAGCGACATCAGATGACTCAATGTGACAGAAACGCCGGCTTCGAAGGCGGCACACGACTTGCTCTCTGAAGGAGGCGTGAGTGATCTGAATTTGCGGTAAGTGCCGCAAATAGCTGGGGAGCCAGGTTACTCGCGAAGGCCCGCTTCGGCGGGCCTTTTTTTGTGCCTGCCCGGCCTGTTCCGTGTTGAGCAGGTCGCGGACGAGGGCTCGGGCCCGGGCCTCGTGGGGCGGCTCGTTTCCCGGCCCCTCAGCGCTCGATGCGCGTGACGGTGCCCATCAGGTAGTGGAGCGTGATCCGATCGCCGGCGGCGAGATCGCGCGGCGCCGATTCGTTGCCGACGCGGGCATGTCGGATTTCGGATTCCGGATCGTCGGGATCGATCCAGAACACATCGAGGGAGAGCTGGCCGTGAATCGATATCGGCTGGACTCGGTGGACGATACCGGACCGTGTGCCTCGGAGCATAACCGTGAGGCTCAGCTTACATCGCCGTGCGGTCGGCAGAGCGGTAAAATCGGCCGATGCTGCCCGGGCTGCCGTGTCGTGTCCTCCTCGTTGCAGCGCTGCTCCTGCTGACGGCTCCGGCTGGCCGGGCGCAGCAGCCGTCAGATGCCGGCTCCGGCCTGCCGGCCGCTGACGAGGTCGTCGCGCGGTACGTGACCGCGATCGGCGGGGCCGATGCCCTGCGCGCCGTCCAGTCGATTCACGCCAGCGGCACGTTCAGCGTGCCGGCGCAGGGGATCGTGGCGGCGTTCGAGCTGTTCACGGCCCGGCCCGCCCGGCTGCTGTACCGGGTGACGGTTCCCGGCGTCGGCCGAATCGAGAACGGCTACGACGGGCAGCTCGGCTGGATGGTCAACCCCATTTCAGGGCCGGAACTGCTCCGCGGCCCTCAGCTCGAGGAGCTGGCCGACGACGCCTGGTTCGACGCCCCGCTCCATGAGTCGGATCGGATCCGGTCGATGGAGACTCTGGAGGAGACCGTCTTCGACGGGCGGCGGGCGTACAAGGTCCGGGTGACGTTCCACACCGGCCGCGAGCAATTCGAGTACTTCGACGTTGCGACCGGCCTGCAGATTGGGACCGAGTCGGTCCGCACGACGCCGCAGGGGCGCGTGCCGACCGTCAGCATCCTGCGCGACTATCGCGCCTTCGGACCACTGCTTCAGGCGACGACGGTCGTCCAGCGGGCGATGGGCTTCGAGCAGATCGTCACCCTCTCTTCGTGCGAATACGACACGGTGGCCGATGCGACCTTCGCCCTCCCCCCGGAAGTCATGGCTCTTCTGCCGCGGTGACGAAACGCTCTTCGGTGATTGGGAGTGCCCTGGCGGTACTCCTTTCGACAGTCTTCATTGCGACACTGCCCGCGGCGCCGCAGGATGCGGCAGGTTCGTCCCGTTCGCCGCGGGAGACCGGCCTGGCCGCCCCGGTGGGGGAGGAGTGGCGGCGGCAGGGGCTGGCCACCTTCGACGCGGTCTGGCGGACCGTTCACGAGACCTATTTCGATCCTGCCTTCGGCGGTCTCGACTGGCAGGCTGTCCGCGACCAGCTGCGACCGAAGGTGCTGGCCGCCAGGTCTCCCGACGAGCAGCGCGCCGTCATTCGCGAGATGCTGCGCCGGCTCGGGCAATCGCATTTCGCCCTGCTCAGCCGTACCGACGACGGCGCGCTGCGCGGACCGGCGCTGCCGCCGATCGAGGTGCGCGTGGCCGACGGGCAGCTGTTCGTCGTCCGCGTGACGAGCCGCGCGCTCGACGTCCGTCCGGGGGATCGGATCGTCGCGATCGACAACCGGCCCGTCGACGAGCTTCTTGCGCGCATCGACCCTGACGATCCCCGGCGCGCGGAAATGGCCTGGCGGGCCGCGATGCGCGAACTGTCGGGCCTCAGCGGTTCGATGGTGCATCTGGACCTGGTGGCGCCCGACGGGACGGAGCGCCGGACGCCGGCGGTTCGGGTGGTGCCGCCGGGTGAGATGGTCACGGTGGGCAACCTGCCCTCGATCCGCGCGCATCTGGTGCGCGAGGAACGCCGGACCGGCGACGGCCGGCGCATCGGCATCATCCGCTTCAACGTCTGGATGACGGCCATTGCCGAGCCGTTTGCGCAGGCCATCGACGCCTTTCGCGACGCTGACGGGCTCGTCATCGACCTGCGCGGCAATCCGGGCGGGCTGGCCGAGATGATTCGCGGCATCGCCGGGCACCTGATCGACGAAGCCGTACCGATCGGCTACCTGCGGATGCGCGATCTCGAACTCGAGTTCATCGTCAATCCGCGCCGGTCGACGAGCGACGGACGGGCGGTACGGCCGTATGCCGGCCCGGTGGCCGTTCTCGTCGACGAGCTTACGGCGAGCGCGTCGGAGTGCTTTGCCGCCGGGCTGCAGGCGCTCGGTCGTGCGCGCGTGTTCGGACGACGGACGGCGGGTCAGGCGCTGCCGGCATCGACGCAGCAGCTGCTCAACGGCGATGTCCTGCTCTATGCGGTGGGCGATTTCTCGACACCCGACGGGCGCCGGCTCGAAGGCCGTGGGGTGGAGCCCGACGTCGAGGTGTCGCTCGATCCGGCGCAGCTTGCCGCCGGACGCGATGCCGAGACGGCCGCCATCGAGTGGCTGCTGTCGCTGCAGTGAAAGCGGCCGGGCGATCCGCGATTAGGACCTCCCGGCCGGTGGTGTGTCGCGCCGCCTTCAGGCCGACGGCAGCGAGTCGACCAGTTCCACCATGCGCTTGCGCATGGCTTCGTCGGGCAGCCGGCCGCGGCCGCCGCCGATGTTGTCGGCCATGTTGCGCGGCTGGCTGGTCGCCGGCGTGATGCAGGTCACGGCCGGGTGGGCGGCGATGAACTTCAGGAAGAACTGCGCCCACGTCGTGGCGTCGAACTCCTTCGCCCACTCGGGCACCTCGCGGCCCTTGACGCGGCTCCAGAGCCGCGTCCGTCCGAAGGGCAGGTACACCAGGACGCCAATCTTCCGTTCCTGGGCGAGCGGCAGGATGCGGTTCTCGACCTCGCGGTTGTCGATCGCGTAGTCGACGCCGATGAAGTCGAGCGGCTCGCTCTGCATGATGCGCTCGAGCTCCGGGTACTGCTGTTCGCTCGTGCTGGTCACCCCGATGTAGCGGATGCGGCCCTCGGCTTTGAGCTCCTTCAGGATGCCGAGCTGCGTCGGGACGTCGCCGAGGTTGTGGACCTGGATCAGGTCGATCGGGTTCTTCTTCAGGCGCGAGAACGACGTGTCAATCTGCGCCCGCGCGGCAGCCGGATCGGCGCGGTTATTGCCGCGTCCGGCGACGTTGACCTTCGTGGCCCAGAAGATGCGCTCGGTGTGGCCGAGCTCGGCCGCGACGCGCCCGGCGACTTCTTCGGATGCGCCGTAGCTGGGCGCCGTGTCGAACACGGTCCCGCCTTCCTTGACCAGTGTGTCGAGCACGCCGCGCACGGCGTCCAGGTCTTCCTGTCTGGCGATCTGCGCGAACGTTGCCGAGCTGCCCAGCCCGATGATCGGGATTTCCTCGCCGCTCGAGGGAATGGCCCGCTTGATGAGCGGCTGGGCCTGCAGGGCGAACAGCATCTTCGGATTGAGGGTGAGCGCGGCGCCCGCGCCCGCCGTGAGAGTGAGCCAATCGCGTCGTGTCAGCATCGTCATCCTCTTCCTTCAGCAAGCGTTCGACGGCTGCCTGCCGGGCTGCCAGGGAGCCGGATGGCGTGACGGCAGCATTGGGTCCTGGCCCTCCGCCGGACGAACGCCGGTCCGTCAGCACCGTATTACGACGCACCGGGCCGAAGTGTTGGCGCGCCGGGCCGCCACAAGCCTAGTGGGCGCCGCATGAAGCTGTGCTGAAGGACGCAATCACGCCGGGCGGGACGGCTCTGTGCCGGGAACGACGCGATCGGCCGGCCATGTCATCGTGACGGTCGTCCCGCGGCCGGGTGCGCTGTCGCAGTGGATCGTGCCGCCGTGCTCTTCGGCGACGGTGCGGGCGACGGCCAGGCCGAGTCCGGCGCCGCCGGTGTCGCGGCTGCGGGCAGGGTCACCGCGGAAGAACGGGTCGAAGACGTGCGGCAGGTCTTCGGCTGCGATACCGATGCCGGTGTCGGCGACGCGCAGGACGGCTCGGCCGTTTTCCAGATGCGTTTCAACCGTCACACGCCCGGCCGGCACGTTGTAGCGCAGGGCATTGGTGACGACGTTCGTGACGGCCTCGAGCAGGCGCTCGCGGTTGGCCAGGATGCTGACCGGCGCCAGATCGACCTCGACCGTCAGGCCCGACGCGTACGAGAGCGCGCGGGTGTGGTCGACGGCTTCGCGTGCGACGTCGTCGAGGCGGACCGGATGCGTCTCGGCGGCGACGGCCTGACCGCGCGCGAGAAAGAGGAGCCGCTCGATCACTGCCTGCATCCGGGCGGCCGCGCGGCCGCAGACCTCGAGCGAGCTTCGCAGTTCGTCGCGCGCGCGATCGCGCGCCAGCGCCCACTGCACCTCGGCTGACAGCGTCGCCAGCGGCGTGCGCAGCTCATGCGAGGCGTCGGCGGTGAAGCGGCGCTGCCGTTCGATGGCGCCGTGCAGCCGGTCGAACGCCGAATTGAGCGCGGTGACGAGCTGGCCGACCTCGCTGTCGACCGATTCATCGGGGATGCGCGCGCTGAGATCGCCTTCGGCCATGCGTCGCGCCGTGAGGTTGATGCGGCCGAGCGGCGCCAGCGCCCGCCCGAGCATCCACCAGCCGGCGGCGACCGACAGCAGCAGGATGCCGCCACCGGCGGCGAGCAGGTTGGTGGCGAGCGCGCGGATGTCGCTGCGCAGCGGCGCGAGGTCGACGCCGACGAGCAGGCGGACGCCGGAAGCGGCCGTGGCCGCGAGCTCGCGATGGCCGCCGGCGAAGCGCGGGCCGTCGGGTCCCGGTTCCGGCACGGCGCGGTCGGTGTCGGAGCGATCGATGAGCACCCCTTCGCGCGTCCAGACGAAGTGGTAGATGCCCGACGCGTCGACCTGGCGGAGGCCCGGGTCGAGAATCAGATCGACCTGACCGTTGTCCGTAGGGCGGACGGCGCGGTCGAGCGCGGCGGCATGCAGCCGCAGGCCGGTATCGATCGCGCTGAGCCGGCTGTGCCAGACGAGCAGGCACACCGCGACGCCGAACGTGACGATGATGGCCGCGCCGGCGGCTACGTGCCAGAACAGGAGCCTGGCCCGCAGCGAGTCACGCATCGATGAGGTAGCCCTGACCCCGCCGCGTTTCGATCAGGCCGGCGCCGAGCTTGCGGCGGATGGCGGCGACGTGCACGTCGATGGCGTTCGACATCACCTCGCTCGCGTCGTTGTAGAGGTGCTCCGAGAGCATCGTGCGCGTCAGGATCCGCCCGCGGTGGCGGACGAGCTGCTCGAGGATGCCGAACTCGCGTCCGGTCAGCGGCACCTCGACATCGTCGCGGTAGACGCGCCGCTGGACGAGATCGATGCGCAGCGATCCGATGGTGACGACGGGCCAGGGCTGCTGCTGCGCGCGCCGGATCAGCGCCCGCAGGCGTGCAATCAGCTCGTCGATCACGAACGGCTTCGTCAGGTAGTCGTCGGCGCCGTGGTTGAGGCCCCGCACGCGGTCGGCAATGGTGTCGCGCGCCGTCAGCAGCAGGACGGGTGTGGTGCGTCCCGCCCGGCGGATGCCCTCGAGCACGGCTTCGCCCGGCTTGAGCGGCAGCATCAGGTCGAGCACGATGGCGTCGTAGTCGACTTCGAGCGCGCGGAACAGGGCGTCCTCGCCGTCGCCCGACTCGTCGACGGCGAACTGCGCGTCGGCCAGCGAGCGGGCGAGGCTGCGCCGCAGATCGGGTTCGTCTTCGACAACGAGAATCCTCACGGCCGGTGACCCCGTTTCGACTCCACCCGGAGATCGTCGAACCAGATTTCCGAGCCGCCGGTGGCGATCACGCCGACGCGTCCACCCTCTCCGGTCTGCTGGTCCGCTCGACGATCGCGCTCGTCGAAGACGCGGACGCCGCCGAGCATCACGCGGATGCCGTGGCCGTGGTGAACCACCTTCAGCGAATGCCAGGCGTTCGGGTCGAGCTCGAGCTCGTCGCGGATGTCGAGTCGCACGCGGTTCCCCGCCGTGATGCGGTAGACGGCAAGCTCGCCGCGATCGAGGTCGAGCAGCAGCGTGTAGTAGTTGCGATCGTCCTGATACCGCCAGACGAGGCCGCCCGCACGATTGCCGTTCTGCATGCGCAGCCGGACCGACACGGCGAGATCGTCGGGCACCGGCGCGTTGGCGATGGCCAGCGCGTAGCCCGACGCCGACGGATCGGCGCGGTGCAGCAGGAAGTTGCCGTGCTCGCCCCGCTGCACGAGCCAGCGGCCCGCATCCGACTGGCGCATGGCGGCCAGCGAAAAGCCCGACGGCGGCGCCTGCGGCTGATCGTCCTCGAACGTAATGGTCCAGAGCTCCTGTGCGGCGAGGGGGGGGGCGAGCAGCAGGAGGGTTGCGATGCCGAGCACGCAGCGGAAGGTCGAGAGCGGCATGGCGGAACCCGTGGGCGCCATTGTAGCGCGCGATCCAATGAAGGGCCGGTGAAGGGCCGGGCTTCACCGCGCCTTCACGGCGCCGCTGATAGAAGCCTGACGTATGCGCACGAAACGGCCCGCAGCAGCCATCTGCCTGGTCGTCGCGCTGCTGCTGCCCGTGCTGGCGGCCGCGCAGCCGCAGCCGGTGCCGCGTCTGCGTGTGTACCTCGGGGCCTGCGACTGTTTCGACGATTTCATGCGCGACCGCATCGGCTGGGTCGACTTCGTCCGCCAGCCGCAGGACGCCGACGTGCAGGTGATCGGCACGACGGTGGAAACAGGCGCCGGCGGCATCGAGCGGACCCTCCGCTTCGTCGGCGCGGGACGCTTTGCCGACGTCGACTTCACGCTGCGCGCTGCCACACCGCCGGGCGAAACAGACGACGGCCGGCGGCGGGCCGCGCTCGACGTGCTGCACGTCGGTCTGCTGAGCATCGCCGCGCGCGACGGGCTGCCCGACGGGGTCGCGCTGCAGATCGATGGCGCCGATCGCGACGCCGAAGCCGATGCGCCGGCCTCCGATCCGTGGAACCTGTGGGTGTTCGAAGTGGGAGGCAACGGATCGTTCGAAGCCGAGCAGCGCAGCCGCGAGATGTCGTGGGAAATCGAAGTCGAGGCCGATCGCGTCACGCACGACTGGCTGCTGAATTTCCGCGCCGACGTCGAGTATGAGTTCGAATCGTTCGACATCGACGACGAAGACGACGGCGGGCGTACGGTTGAAGTGACGACACGCGAGCGCGCCGCGCGGCTGTTTCTGGCCCGTTCACTCGGGAGCCACTGGTCGGCGGGATTCGACAGCACGATCCAGGCGTCGACGTTCGAGAATCTGGGGCTGCAGGCCGTGGTCATGCCCGCCGTCGAATACAACGTGTTTCCGTACGCCGACTATGCGATGCGGCAGCTGCGAATCGAGTATGCCGTCGGGCTGCTGTACGCGCGCTACAACGAGGTGACGATCTTCGATCGGGTCCGCGAGACGCGGCCGCGACACGCGCTGTCGGCCACGCTCGAACAGCGTCAGCCGTGGGGCACCATCGAGTCGAGACTCGAGTGGTCGCAGTACCTGGACGAGCCGGGCCTTTCGCGCCTCGAGTTCGACGGTGAGGTCAGCCTGCGGCTGGTGCGCGGGCTGTCGCTTGACATCGGCGGCAGCGCCTCGCGAATCCGGGATCAGATCTCGCTCCCCCGGCGCGGGGCAACGCCCGAGGAGGTGCTGCTGCGGGTGCGCGAACTCCAGAGCGGCTACGACGTCCGGCTGTTTGCCGGCCTTTCCTACAGCTTCGGGTCGATTTACAACAACATCGTCAATCCGCGGTTCGGCCGGAACTGAGGCTGCCGGCGAGACGAAAAAGATTGCCGGCCGCTGTCCGTTCCTGCTATCCTTCAGCGACCTGCAAGACCGTACTTCCTTCCGTTCAGGGTCAGGTCCGGCCCTGAAAGTCGCGCTGCCGAACGTGAGCCCGCTGGAAAGCCCGGGCGAGGGTGCGCGAAGAGTACCGGCTATGAAGTTCCGTCGGGAGAGTTGAATGGAGCAGCGTACGCTGCGGCTCGGCGACATCGTGGACGATTACTGTCCACGCGAGCGGCGGATCACCAATCACGCCATCGTCGCGATCGTCGAGGACGCCATCCGTCTGACCCGGTGCACCACCTGCGAGCACGAGCACGAATACCGGCACGCGCGCGAGCCGCGTCGCCGCAGGAAGTCGTCGACTGCCGCGCTGTTCAACGAGGTCCTGGCCGGCATGGGCGGGACCCAGCTCGTCCCGCCCGACGAGGCGTCGGCCGACGACGTTCCGGCCGCGGCCGCGGCGGCGCCCGCCCCCGTGCCGGCGACGGCGCCCGCGCCGCTGCCCGACGCGACTGCTGAATCCGTCAACGGCGAGCAGCCGGCCGAGCCGGCAGTGGCCGCAAACGGTGAGACGGCCGACCGCCGCGTCGACGACGCTGATCTCTGGCCGGCGCATCGCACGCTGATCCGCGCGACGCTGCCGAAGCTGTCGAACGAGCCGCCGCCGCGGCCGATCCCCGAATTCACGATGCACCAGCGGTCGCCCAAGGGCCGGCATCAGCGGAACCTGCGGCTGCTCTACGGCCCGCAGGGCGATCCGTTCGGCCGGCCGCTCCGGCCGCAGGACGGTCAGGGACGCGGCGGTGGCCAGAACGGCCGTGGCGGGGGGGGGGGGGGGGCCCGCCAACCCCCGCCCCCGGCGCCCCGCGGGGGCGGCCGCCGGCGCCCGCCCGCTTCCGGTTTTGAAAAATGGTTGGGTGGGGGGGCGGCCGGGGGCCGGG
>QGVF01000095.1 GCA_003242705.1 Acidobacteriota bacterium | reverse complement strand
GTGGTTTTTTTTTTTAAGGATGGTGGGCGCCACGAGATCTCACGAGGTGAGGTGTGTGGCAGCGTCAGATGGGTTAAAGCCTGAGGTGTGGCCCAGTGTAGATCGCCGGCGCCCGCTGCGGTGGGGCAGGGGCCGGTCGGGTCGTTGCCCCCCGACGGGCCCGCGCTATACTCCGCCGCTATGCAGCAGGGCATGACGCGCGAGCTTCTGGCCGAGTTTCTGGGTACGTTCGTCCTGATGATCTTCGGCCTGGCCGTGGTGGCGCAGGTGGTGCTGAGCGGACAGACCGCGGGCGAGTACCTGTCGATCAACATCGGCTGGGGCCTGGCGGTCACGTTCGGCTGCTATGCGGCCGGCGGCGTGTCGGGAGCACACCTGAACCCGGCGGTGACGATTGCCCTTGCCGTGCATCGCGCGTTTCCCTGGAACCGCGCCGTCGGCTACATCGCCGTCCAGATGGCGGCCGCCTTCGCCGCCGCCCTCGTCGTCTACCTGACGTACTACGAGGCGATCAACGCGTTCGACGGCGGCATCCGACAGGTGGTGGGCCCGCAGGCGACGGCCGGCATCTTCGCCACGTATCCGCGCGAGTTCCTGAGCACGTTCCCCGGCGGCTTCCTGGATCAGGTCGTGGGCACCGCGATGCTGATGATGCTGATTTTCGCGCTCACCGACACGCGGAATACCGCGCCGCCGAACACACTGGCGCCGGTGATGGTCGGCCTGCTCGTGCTCGCCATCGGTATGACGTTCGGCTACAACGCCGGCTACGCGATCAATCCGGCGCGCGATCTGGGACCGCGTCTCTTCACGGCGCTCTTCGGATGGGGCCGCGACGTCTTCACCGCCGGCAACGGCTGGTGGTGGGTCCCCATCGTCGGCCCGATCGTCGGCGCCGTGCTGGGCGGCTGGATCTACGACCTGTGTGTCACGCACCGTCACCCGACGACGGCCTGAAGCCGTAGTGCCGGCGCAGCCGCGCTTCGGCATCCGCATCGGGCAGCCTGTCGGGATCGTACGGCGGCGCGTTGCGGATCGCCTCGCGCGTCAGGTCGACGACAATCTTCGAATCGGCCCACACCACGGCGTCGACCCAGTCGGGCGAGATGATGACGTGGCCGCCGAACCACCAGTTGGTGGTGTCGATCACGAGGTAGCGGACTTGCCACGAGTCGCTGTCGACGAGGAAGTCCTCGACGTGGCCGATTTCGCCATTAGTCGCCTCGACACGGTAGCCGGCGACGTCGTTGCAGCTGCGCAGCGTGAAGTCTTCCGGGTTGATCTCGCCGAGCGCCTCGAGCACGGGCGCCTCTTCGGCCATGGCCGGTTCGACCGGGGGCACCGTGAGCCCGGCTTCGGTCGGGTAAGCCGACGTGCCCCAGACGGCCGAGCCGCCCCAGTAGAGCGGATATCCGTAGTAGCGCGCGTAGGCTTCCTCGAACTGGCGCGAGACGGGCTTATGCGTCTCGACGTCCGGGCTCTCCTCCACCTGGCGGCGAGTAAGCCGCACGGTCAGCATGTCGTCTTCGGGAACGAGGCGCCCGACGGCGTACGGTGAGATGAGCACCTGCCGGCTGGCCAGCCAGGTGCCGGTGTCGACGACCAGGTAGCGGACGGTCCAGCGGCGATCGTCGAAGTAGACATCGACGACGCGGCCGATGTCGCCGTCGGTCGCGCTGATACCGCATTTCTTCAGATCCTTGACCCGCTGCAGCATGTCGGTTCCTCCCGGCCGGGACGATGGCGGCCGTCGACGTGGCTGCAGCAAGCCCTGTGCCGGCCGTCGCCGGGAATCCAGGCGGCACACGTCCGGGCGTGAGGCGGGCCGAAACCTCGCTTTTCCCCCGGGGGTCGGGAGACAATACGGGGCTGATCGAAGCTGCGGCCGCTCGGGGCTGCAGGGAGGCAGAACGACATGAAGTGTGCGATCGGCGTGGTGGGTCTCGGCGTGATGGGGGCCAACCTCGCACGCAACATCGAGAGCCGCGGCTATGCCGTGGCGGGATACGACCTGGACGCGGAGCGCACGAAGGCGTGGGCGGCCGGCGACGGACGCCAGGTCGTCGGCGCGACTTCGGCCGCCGAGCTGGCGGCGTCACTCGAACGGCCGCGCAAGGTACTGCTGCTCGTGCCCGCCGGCAAGCCTGTCGACGACGTCATCGCGCACGTCGTGCCGCACCTCGAGGCAGGCGACATCGTCATCGACGCGGGCAACTCGTTCTTCAAGGACACCGACCGGCGCGAGACCGAGCTGGCTGCCCGCGGCATCCGCTACCTGGGCACCGGCGTGTCGGGCGGCGAGGAAGGGGCGTTGCGCGGACCGGCCATCATGCCGGGCGGTGAACGCAGCGCCTGGGAGCTGCTGCGGCCGATCTTCGAGGCCATCGCGGCCAGAGCCGACGACGGCGAGCCGTGCGTCGGCTACATGGGCACGCGCGGCGCGGGCCACTACGTGAAGATGGTCCACAACGGGATCGAGTACGGCGACATGCAGCTGATCGCCGAGATCTACGACCTGCTCAGCCGCGGCCTCGGCATGACCGCGCCCGAGATCAGCGACATCTTCGCGAAGTGGAACGAGGGCGAGCTGCAGTCGTACCTCATCGAGATCACGGCCGACGTGCTGGCCCAGGTCGACGCCGACACGGGCCGTCCGCTCGTCGACCTGATCCTCGATGAAGCGCAGCAGAAGGGCACCGGCAAGTGGATGAGCCAGAACGCGTTCGACGTCGGCGCGCCCATTCCGACGGTGAACGCGGCCGTCGAGGCGCGGCTCATCTCGGCGCAGAAGGCCGAGCGCGTCGCGGCCAGCCGCGTGCTGACCGGACCGTCGTCGCGCTTCGACGGCGATCGGAATCGCCTGATCGACGCCGCGCGCCAGGCGCTGTATGCGAGCAAGATCACGTCGTACGCGCAGGGTATGGCGCTGCTGCGCATGGCGTCCGACGAGTACGGCTACGGCATCGATCCCGGCGAGGTGGCCAGGGTGTGGCGCGCCGGCTGCATCATCCGTGCACGCCTGCTCGGCGATATCCGGGCGGCGTTCTCGCGCGACCCGCAGCTCGTCAACCTGCTGCTCGATCCGGCCTTCCGTGACGCGGTCGTGTCGCGCCAGGAGGCGTGGCGCGAGCTGGTACAGACGGCCGTCGGGCTGGGCATTCCGGTGCCGGCAACCGCGGTCTCGCTCGCCTATTTCGATGCCTACCGCAGCGAGCGGCTGCCGGCGAACCTCACGCAGGCGCAGCGCGACTATTTCGGCGCGCACACCTACCGCCGCATCGATCGCGAGGGCAGCTTCCACACCGAGTGGGGGAGCCGCGCGGCGTCGAAGGACTGAACCTGCGGCCGGGACAGGCCGGCCGCCCGCATCCGTGGAGTAGAACGCGACATGAGCATCCTCGACATCCGCCCCGACGGCGGCCTCGACTTCCTGGCGCTCGGCGCCGTGATCCACCGGCTCGATCCGGGCGTCGTGCCGTTCCGCAAGGCGACGAACGTCGACATTCACGTGAGCGGCGGCGAGTACAACGTGGCGGCCAACCTGGCCGACTGCTTCGGCCTGCGCACCGGGATCGCCACGGCCATGGTCCGCTACCCGATCGGCGACCTGATCGCCGAGCGCATCCGTGCGATGGGCGTCCAGCCCATCTACAAGTACTTCGACCACGACGGTGCGCGCGGGCCGAACATGGCCACGGTCTACAGCGACCGCGGCATGGGCGTCCGCCCGCCGGTCGTCTTCTACAACCGATCGAACGAGGCGGCCGCGCTGCTCAAACCGGGCGACTTCGACTGGGCGGAGATCTTCGGCCGCGGTGTCAGGTGGTTCCACAGCGGCGGCCTGTTCACCGCGCTGTCGGAGACGACCGCCGAGCTGATCATTGAAGCGATGCAGGCGGCGCGGCGCGCCGGTACGATTGTGTCGTTCGACCTCAACTACCGCGAGAAGCTCTGGAAGGCCGCCGGCAACATCGAGCGCGCACAGCAGACGTTCTCGCGCATCGTGGAGCACGTCGACGTGCTGGTGGGTAACGAGGAGGATCTGCAGAAAGCGCTCGGTGTGCCCGGACCCGACGCAGTCAGTGGCTCGAAGCTCGATCCTGCCGCCTTCTTCGACACCATCGGGCGCGTCGTCGAGCGCTTCCCGAACATCCGGATCGTGGCGACGACGCTGCGCGAGGTGCATTCGACCAACCGGCACTCGTGGTCGGCCGTCGGCTGGTTCCAGGGCGAGCAGGTCGTGGCGCCGACGTGCCAGCTCGACGTGTACGACCGCGTGGGCGGCGGGGACGGGTTCGCGTCGGGGCTCGTCTACGGCCTGCTCACCGGCCAGACGCCGGAGCGCTGCGTGCGGCTCGGCTGGGCGCACGGTGCGCTCATCACGACGTTCCCGGGCGACACGACGATGGCGACGCTGGCCGATGTCGAGGCGTTCGCGGCAGGGGGATCGGCACGAATCCAGCGCTGAGACCCGTTCCGGCGAACCGGCGGCGCGGCCTTCTGCTACCATCGGCCCGTTTCGACACGAGGAGGGCGTGATGCCGAGAAAGCCGCTCTGCCGGTTCGCAGCGCTGGCTCTGGCGGCGCTGGTGGCCGTTGCCGCCGCCGCCCGACCGGAGGCCGATGCCCCCGCGCAGGGGCCGGTGCAGGCCGATCCCGGCGACTGGATCCAGCTGTTCAACGGCCGCGATCTGTCGGGCTGGGTGCCGAAGTTCACGAAATACGAGCTCGGCGAGAACCCGTACAACACGGTGCGCGTCGAGGACGGGCTGCTGCGCATCCGCTACGACGACTGGCCGACGTTCGACGGCGAGTTCGGCCACATCTTCTACGTCGAGCGGCCGTTCTCCTACTACGTGCTCGCGGCCGAGTACCGCTTCGTCGATGAACAGGTGGCCGGCGGTCCCGACTGGGCCGTCCGGAACAACGGCCTGATGCTGCACTCGCCGCACCCGAAGACGATGCTGCGCGATCAGGACTTCCCGATCTCGATCGAGGTACAGCTGCTCGGCGGCTACGGCAAGGGACCGCGCAGCACGGCCAACCTCTGCACTCCCGGATCGCACGTGGTCATGAACGGGCGGCTCGAGAAGGCGCACTGCATCAACTCGAGCTCCGCCACCTACGAAGGCGACCAGTGGGTGCGCGTCGAGGTCGAGGTGCACGGCGACGAGCTCGTGCGGCACTGGGTCGACGGCAGGCTGGTTCTCGAGTACACGAGACCGCAGATGGGCGGCGGCGCCGTTGCGCCGGTCGATCCGGCCGTGAAGGTCGACGGGATGCCGATGGCCTCGGGCTACATCTCGATTCAGGCCGAGACGGCGCCGACTGACTTCCGGAAGATCGAGCTGCTCGACCTCGAAGGCTGCATGGATCCGGATTCGCCGAACTACCGCAGCTACTACGTCAAGCCGAAGCCCGGTGCCTGCGCGCCGTAGGCAGTCGGGACCGGCACGTCAAACCGTCAGGATTCGTCCGTCATGACCCTCATGCCCGCTGCTCTCGTGCTGCCGCTGACGCTGCTCTTCCAGCCGCTGTTCATGCCGGCTGCTGCGTCCGTTGTTCGTGAAGCCGTCGACGCCGCCGGTCAGGCTCCGGCCGAACAGGCGCCGACGCCACCCGATGCGGAAGAAGACGAATTCGTTCCACGTGTCGGCCAGGAAGGGAAGGACGTCGTGTGGGTGCCGACGTCCCCTGAGCTGCTCGAGCTGATGCTCGACATGGCCCGGGTCGGTCCCGAGGATTTCGTGATGGACCTCGGGTCGGGCGACGGGCGCAATGTCATCGCGGCGGCGAAGCGGGGCGCGCGCGGCCGCGGCGTCGAGTACAACCCCGACATGGTGCGCCTGTCGCAGCGGCTGGCGCGCGAAGCGGGCGTCGACGATCGCGTCGAGTTCGTCCAGGGTGACATGTACGAGGCCGACGTCTCGGAGGCGACCGTGCTGGCGCTGTTCCTGCTGCCGAGCAACCTCGAGCGGCTGAAGGACAGGTTCCTCGCCCTCCGTCCCGGCACGCGCATCGTCCTCAACACGTTCACGTTCAACGACTGGGAGCCCGACGAGCAGCAGCGGCTCGAGGACGGCTGCGTCAGCTGGTGCACGTCGCTGCTGCACATCGTGCCCGCGCGCGTCGCGGGCACGTGGCGGCTCGACGACGCGACGCTCGAGCTCGAGCAGAACTACCAGTACGTGAAAGGCACGCTGCGCCGCGGCGATGCCGCGCCGGTGCCGGTGACCGGCCGGCTGCGCGGCGCCGGGATTACGCTCGAGATCGACGGGCGGACCTACGAGGGACAGGTCGACGGCAACATGATGGCGGGCACGGTCGACGGCGCATCCTGGACGGCGACCCGCTGAGCGCGATCGACCTCGACGGTCCGGGCATACGATCAGGGGCCGGGAGGACGAGATCCTCCCGGCCCCTGCGCGTGTGTCTGGTGCGCTGTTTCCAGCTAGAAGGAGAATCGAACGGTCAGCCTGACCGTCCGCATGTTCCCCGCGCTCGTCACGGCTCCGAAGCCGGCGTTGCGCGGCGTCAGACGGCCCTCGTTCAGTGAGCCGTCGGCGTTGAACTGGCTGTTGACGATCTGCTTGTCGGTCGGGTTGTTCATCTGCAGCGTCGCCTGCCGTCCGTTGAAGTTCACGATGTTGAACGCGTTGAACGCGTCAACCCGCAGCTGGAGCGTCCGGCTGCCGCCCAGGCGGATGTTGCGGGCGAGCGAGACGTCGACGTCACGCTGCATGCAGCCGCGAAGGACGTTGCGTCCGGATTCCAGTCCGTCGCTGAAGTAGCTCGGGCCGGTCACCGCGTGCATGTCGAACTGGGCGTACTGATCGCTCGAGCAGCCCGAGCCGGGATCGCGCAGGTAGACAATGCGCGCCGCGTAGTCGGGCGAGCCGGTCAGGTTCACGTTCGAGCCCTGCGCCTGGTAGCTGAACGACAGGTCGTAGTTGGTGCCCGAGCTGAAGTTGAAGATGCTCGAAAGCTGCCAGTCGTTCACGATGGCGCCGATGATCCGGCCGGCGCCGCCTGTGGCCGTCAGATCCGGCATGTCCCACACCACGTTGCCGCGGAGCACGTGCGGCTGGATCGCCAGTTTCCGGTTCAGGTCCTCGTAGCGGCCCTGGTCCGGCCGCAGCGAGATCGTCCCGTCGGGCGCATGCTGCAGGCGATGGGTCAGCCCCGTCGTGCCCTCGAACGAGATGCTGTAGGTGTAGTTGAGCCCGAACGACATCCCGCCGCGGAACCGCCGGTTGAGCGACGTCTGAATCGAGTGGTACGTCTCGTCGAACGCCGTCGTGTTCTGCTCGATCGCGCTCAGGCCGCGCAGCGGACGGAGCAGGTTCGTCGTGAGCGCGTTGGCGCCGGGGATGTTGCTTGCCGGCCGCGTCGGATCCTGGTTCTCGGGCAGGTAGGCCGCACCGAGGTTCACCTGGTTGAGGTTGACGACCGCCAGCCGGTTGAACGCGTGCTGCCCGACGTACGAGACGTCGAGCGACATCGCCCAGGGCATCGCCATCTGGATGCCGGCGTTCCACTGCGTGGACGAGGGCACCTTCGCGTCGTACTGGAACGTCCGCATGGCCGGGACGCCGACCGGGCTGAGCCCAGAGCCCAGGTTCTGCAGCTGGCCGTACCGCAGATCCTGCGACGTCGTGATCGGCGGGTTCGTCGGGATCGAGAAGATCGTGTTGCCGTCGGGCCGGTCGTAGAACAGGCCGACGCCGCCGCGCACGACGAACTGCTGGGTGCCGGTGACGTCGTACGCGATGCCGAAGCGGGGCGCGAAGACGAGCGTCGGCCACACGTAGGCGGTCTTCGCGATGCCGTCGCCGGCCTGCCGGATGCCGTTGAGCGGGTCGCCCGATCCCGGCACGACGGTGCCGATGGCCGCCGACGTGTTGGCGACGCCCGGGATCTCGAGCAGCTGACCGGTGCGCGGATCCATCGCGTTGAGCGCGTTACCCGAGCACGGCGCCGCGCCGTCGCGGCAGCCGGGCACGTAGAGCACCGGCGCCGCACCGACCGACCAGAGCTCCGGGAAGAAGTTCGACATCTGCTGGAACTGGTCGTGCTGCGGCTGCTGCCGCGTGAACCGCATGCCGTAGTCGAGCGTCAGGCGGCTCGTCACCTTCCAGTTGTCCTGCGCGTAGAACTCCGTGTTGTTGTAGATCATCGAGCCTTCGACGAACCGCTCCTGCTGCAGGTACTGCGTGAAGACGCCGAGCGCGGCGTTGGCGTAGCCGAAGCCGGCGTCGAGCGGGTTGTTCGTGTCGTTGCCGAAGTTGATGTAGCCGAACGGGCTCAGGTTCGCCACGCCGCCGGCGCCCGTGTTCTGCGCCTTATAGCTGTGGTTGTTGTAGAAGCCCGCCTTGAAGGTGTGGCTGCCCCAGACCTTCGTCAGCGAAATCGCGACGTCCTGGGTCTTGTTGATGTTGAGGAACCCGGGGAACTGCTGGTTCGGCGGCGCGGCGCCGATCCGGTTACCCCAGGCGAAGGTCGGCGGGATGTTCATGCGCTCACCGTCCCACCAGACCGGGTTTTCCGCCTGCATGACCTTGTAGGCGTAGTAGCCCGTGTTCGTCAGCCGCGTCGCGTCCGGATAGAGCAGCGGCAGGCCCGCCAGCAGCGGATCGGTCGTGAGCGAAGCGCTCGGGTTGACGAGCAGGCCGCCCGAGCCGCCGCCCGCCAGCTCGTTCTTGATCGACCCGTAGGTGCCTTCGAGGAACGTCGTCGGGTTGATCGTGTAGTTGACGGTGAAGCCGTAGTTGGTGATGTACGGGTACGGCGTCAGCACGTCGTTGAAGCCGGGCATGGTGCCTTCGATCACGCGCCGGCGCTGCCGCTGGCCGGAGTACTTGCCGGTGAAGCGCAGGGCGGGTGACAGCTGGTAGTCGACGCGCACGGCCGGCTGCTGCAGCAGGTTCCTGTCGGTCGGCCGCGGGATTTCGAGGTTGTAGTTCGAGCCCGGCTGCTGCTCGACGTTCGGCAGCGGATACCGGTTCAGCAGGTTGATACCCACCTGATAGAGGCGATCCTGCGGGATGCGCCCGAGCACGCCGCCGTCCTGGAAGCAGCCGGACGTGTCGGCCGCCGTGCACGGCAGGCCCGTCGAGGCATCGCGGATCAGGTTGAACAGGTTGCCGTTGTTGTCGAGCGTCTGTGAGAAGTCGCCCTGACGCTCGAGCAGGGTCGGCACCCTGAAGCGGTTGATGTTGCCGCCGCTCGTCGACGGCCGGTACTCGTGGCTGTAGAAGAAGAACAGCCTGTTCGTGCCGCCGGGTCGCCCGACGGGCCCGCCAATCGAGTAGCCCCACGTGCGCTGCTTCGACTCGGGCTTCGGGTCACCGTTCTTCTGGTTCTGCCAGCTGTTCGTGTTCCAGTCCGAGTTGTCTTCGATGTCGTAGAGCGAGCCGTGGAACTGGTTCGTGCCGCTCTTGGTGACGGCCGTGATCTGCAGGCCCGACGAGCGGCCGAACTCGGCCTGGTAGCCCTGCGAGAGGACCTTGACCTCGGCAATCGACTCGATGTTCATCTGGAGCATCTGGCCGTTGTTGCCCGTGTCCATGGCCGAGATGCCGTCCATCATGATGTTGTTCTGACCGCCCCCGCCGAGGCGCGTGCCGCCCTGGCCGCCCGAGACGACGCCCGGGGTGAGGGCCGTGAGCGCCGCGAAGTTGCGGTTACCCGCCAGCGGCAGGCTCTCGACCTGCAGGGTCGAGACCGTAAAGGAGCGCTCGCCGCTCTGCGCCTGAATGAGCGGCGCTTCGGCGGTGACTTCGATCGTTTCGCTCGCCCCGCCCGGTGAGATCGTCAGGACGGGCACGACCACGCGTTCGCCGCCGCTGACGACGACACCCGGTCGCCGCAGCGTCGCAAATCCCGGCATCGTGACCTCGATGGTGTACGTGTCGGGCGTGATGTTCGGGAAGACGTAGTCCCCGCTCGCGTTCGTGACGCCCGGGACACTCCGGGTGCCTCGCGATTCACTGATCAGGACGACGGTGGCGCCGGGAATGACGCCGCCCGACGAGTCCTGAACGGTCCCCGCGACGGTCCCTGTGGTGATCTGGGCCGACGACGGGGCAGCGCCGAGCATCAGTGCACAGAGCACCAACGCCGGCAGGACCCTGCCTGCGAATTTCATAGGCTGACCTCCGATGGCGGCAGCCTGAACCGATGCGCCGGAAAAATCTAGGCCGGGGTCTGAAAAGATCTGAAAGGCCCGAAAACCGCTGAAACAGCCGCTGATCCGGCGATCAGTGATCGACCTGATCGAGCATCCAGATGCGGCTCGACACTTCGTACATCGGCAGGAAGAGGCGATCGGCCGTCACGATCATCTCCATGTCGGCCAGATACGGCGAGAGGATGCGCCGCGACCCTTCGAACGACGTGACGCGGAACGCGTCGCCGACGACACGGCCAGTCTCCGGTTCGAAACGCCGGCCCCACACCTCGAAGCGCCCGTCACGATTCGATACGTAGTAGAGGACGCGGCCGTCGGGCGACCAGCGCGGTTTGTCGTCGTAGGCCGTGCCGTCGGTCAGCGCCAGCCACTCACCACCTTCGGCCGGCACGATATAGATCGTGCTGACGCTCGGATCCGACGCCGGGACGCCGATGAAACTGATCCATTTCTGATCCGGTGAGTATCGCGCCTGATACAGGTGCACGTTCGCGCGCGCTGTCAGCATCCGCTGCTGGTGAGGGCGATCGACGGCGATCGTGCAGATGCCGAACGACGCGCCGGCGCGCGGACGGCAGGCGGCGAGGATCGTCCCGTTGTCGCGGCTCCAGTCGCTCGGAACGATCTGCTGATCGCCGGTCAGGTTTACCAGGACGGATTCGCGCGGCGTGCCGTCGCGCAGGTCGAGGACGACGATGCGTCGCTCGGTCCCGGCATCGATCGTCCGGCGACTGCTCTGATAGGCGACCAGGTGATCGTCGTGCGACAACCGCGGCGACGAGTGATTCCACCCGCGACGGGAGACGAGCGGCCGCGCGCCGTGCGTCTGGTGCCAGAGCCAGATCTCCTGGCGGTCGGCGCGCTGCACGCGATAGAGCACGCGCGTGCCGTCCGACGTCGCGTCGGCGCCGGACCGGCCGGGCTCGCCGGCGACGAGCGGTTCACCGTCGGCGGTGAGGACGCCGCGCGCCGCGTCGAACGGGAACGCCCAGAGCGCCGGCCGGCTCGTGTCGACGCTGAAGGCCAGACGCGAACCGTCGGGTGAGGGCGCCGGCAGGATGTCGTTGCCGGGACCGACCGTGAGCCGCTCCGGTACGCCGGTCCACGCGAGCGTGACGGGATTGACCGTCACGCGCCAGAGGTTCCGGATGCCGTCCGAACGTCCCTCGAAGTACAGGAAGCGTCCGGCAGGGTTCCACCTGAACGCGCCGAGCACGGGAGCTGCATCCGACTGCAGGGCTTCGGGTACGACCGATTCCGTCACCGGGCCCGCGGCATCGATCGGCACGGTGACGAACCGCCAGCGGGTGCCGGTGCGGCCCCACGCCGACAGGCGCCCGTCGGGTGCCCAGGCGACCGCCGCGATCTGCAGGTCGGCCAGCGCAGGATGATCGACGCGCCGCGGCGGGGCATGGTCGAGCCCGGCGATGAAGGGCTTGACGGCGCCCGTCGCGCCGGGGGCAGCCTGCGTGAAGAGCAGGTGCCGGCCCGACGGCGACCACCGCGGCGCCGAGCCGAACGCGGCGATGCGCCGCTCGCGGCCGCCTTCGGCCGGCACGACGTAGATGCCGCCGCCGGATCGCTCCGAGCGGAAAGCGATCCACGCACCGTCGGGTGACCAGTCGGGCTGCCAGTCGTGCGCCGGCTCGTCGGTGAGCCGACGCGGCTCTTCGTCGCCGAGGCCGTGAATCCAGATGTCGAAGTTGCCGTCGTGATCCGACGCCAGCGCCAGCTTCGTGCCGTCGGGCGACCAGGCCGACGACACCTGCGCGCCGGGGCCGTAGGTGACCTGCCACAAGGCGCGGCTGACGGGGGCGGCATTGGTCGGCGCATCGGGCCAGGCCGTGGCCAGCAGAATGAGCAGCGACGCCGCGGCACCGACGAGGAGCGCCGTCTGCACCGTGTTGCGCGCGCGCGGTGACGCGTGGCCGTCCTGCGCGATCGTGGCCGGCGGCGCCGCCGGTGCTTCAGCTGTCGCGGCTGCAGGCGACGTTCCGAACGCTGCCGCCGATGCGACGGCGGCCACCGGCGCTGCCGATGCGTTCGCGTCGACGCTCGTCGTCACACCCGTCGGCGGTGCGCCGTGATCGCCTCCAGCCGTTGCCGCGCGCGTGCGTCCGACGAGGGGCAGCAGGTCGTCGGGCAGCTCGTCGAAGGCGGTGACGGTGCCGACGAAGCGGTAGCCCTGGCCGGCGACCGTCGCGATGTATTCACGCTGATCCGGGCGTTCGTGCAGGAGCTTGCGCAGCGTGCTGATCTGGCGGGCGAGGTTGTTGTCTTCGACGGCTGCGCCCTGCCAGACGAGGCGCATGAAGTCGTCCTTGGTCACAACCTCGCCGTGATGACGCACGAGGGTCACCAGGATGTCGAGCACGCGCGGCGTGAGGGGGACCTCGACACCCTCCTGCCACAACACCCCCCTCAGGCAATCGAGCACGTTCGGCCCGAACCGGTAGAACCGGGGCGACGCAGAAGGTTGCACGGTGAGGCGCAGCATACTACCTGTCGACCGTGCTGGCTACCCCCCTTGTCAGGAGGGCCTTTCAGGCGTTTTCAGAAGTATTCACCCGGCCGGCATTGAAAGAACGCACCGTTTTCTCCTACGCTCTTCCGACCGCACAATTGTTCGCTCCTGGAGAACGACGATGCTGACGAGACGTGAACTCGGCAGGCTCGCGCTGGCCGTGCCGGCTGCCGCCGTGGCGGGTACCCGCTGGCCGGCGGCCGCGGGGCTGCAGGCGAGGCCCGATTCCCGCATCAGCGGCGTGCAGGTCGGCACGATCACCTACAGCTTCCGCAGCATGCCCGATCAGACGGCCGAGGGCACCCTCCGCTACACGGTCGAGTCGGGCATCAGCGCCGTAGAGCTGATGGGCGCTCCCGTCATGGATTACGCCCGCCGGCGCACCGGCTTCCAGCCACCCGTCGTCGAGGGGCGAGGCGGCGGTGCGGGTCGCGGGGGAGGTCGTGGCCAGCGGAATCAGCCGCAGCGGACCGCGTCGTGGAACGGTGTGGCGTGCGCGCCCGGATCAGAGGGCGCCGATCCCGTCTACGACGACGAGCCGGCGCCGACCGGCCGGGGTGGCCGCGGGGCGCAGAGCCCCGAGCAGCTGGCCGCCGCCGAGGCCGAGCGCAAGTGGCGCATGTCGCTGTCGATGGACATCTTCAGGGACCTGCGGAAGATGTACAACGACGCTGGCGTCACCATCTATGCGGTGAAAGACGTCCGGCAGGAAACCGACGAGGATCTCGAGTTCACCTTTGCCGTGGCCGAGGCGCTCGGCGCGACGCACGTGACGCTCGAGCTGCCGGGCGGCCCGGGAGCGCGCGCGCAGCTCCGGCGGCTCGGCGACTGGGCGGTGAAGAAGAAGATCTACGTCGCCTACCACACGCACCTGCAGGGCAGCATGACGGCCTTCGACGAGGCGTTCAGCATCTCGCCCGGCAACATGGCGAACGTCGACTTCGGCCACATGGTCGCCGGCGGCAACCGCGGCGGTACGCCGCTCGACTTCCTGCGGAAATATCACGCGCGCATCTCGAGCTTCCATCTGAAGGACCGGACGCTGCCGGAGAACTGCGCGCTGAACCTGCCGTGGGGCCGGGGCCAGACGCCGATCCGCAAAACCCTACAAAGGGTGCCGCA
>QGVF01000094.1 GCA_003242705.1 Acidobacteriota bacterium | reverse complement strand
CGCGAAGCGCTGCAGGTCAACCAGGGTTCGCTCTATCCGGCGCTGTACCGCCTCGAGGATCAGAAGCTGATCGCCTCGTCGTGGGGTGTCTCTCCCGAAGGCCGACGGGCGAAGTTCTATCGCCTGACGCCAAAGGGCGTCAGCCATCTGGCGGAGGCACGCGAGAACTGGCAGCGGTTCGTCGGCGCCGTCACTCTCGTGCTCGACGCGTCCTGACCCGCCCTCTATGAGCATGCGCTGGCTGCGGCGGATCGGGCGCTCGCTCCGATGGCACACCCGCGACGACGACGTCGTCGCGGAGCTGCGGCTGCACGTCGAACTGGAAGCCCGCGAGCTCGAGGCACAGGGGGTTCCTGAGGCCGAAGCCCGACGTCGGGCGCTCGTCGCATTCGGCGGTATCGAGCGCTATCGCGAAGAAGTGCGCGAGGCGCTCGCCTGGCGCTGGCTCGATGCCCTGCGACGCGACGTCGCGCACACGGTCCGGAGTCTCCGGCGAACCCCTGGCGTCACCGGCGTGATCGTGCTGACGCTGGCGCTCGGCATCGGCGCCAACACCACGTTTTTCTCGATCCTCAACGCCCTCGTGCTTCGTCCACTGCCCGTGCACGAGCCCGATCGGCTCGTCGTGCTCGACGGCGAGTTCACCAACCCGCTCTGGGAGCAGA
Organism: Acidobacteriota bacterium; assembly: GCA_003242705.1. GTDB lineage: Bacteria > Acidobacteriota > Vicinamibacteria > Vicinamibacterales > SCN-69-37 > SCN-69-37. Next base: position 13,181 of record QGVF01000094.1, on the reverse strand, counting down.
TTCGCGATCGCCAGACACAGTGGGCCGAAGCGGCATTCGCCTGGAGCTGGCAGTGGGACGGCTTCGACCTGTCGGACGGCGGCCTCAAGGAGCGCATCGACGGCGCGCTCGTCAGCGGCGGCTTTTTCGACGTGCTTGGGGTGCGGGCCGCTCGTGGCCGGACGATCACGCCGGCCGACGACCGGCGCGGTGCACCTGCCGTCGCGGTCATCAGCTATCGGCTCTGGCAGACGCGCTTTGCCGGCGACGAGGACATCGTCGGACGGGACATCCGGATCAACCGGGTGCCCGTCACCATCGTCGGGGTCGCGCCCGAAGGGTTCTTCGGTCTGGACGTCGGACGTTCGTTCGACGTCATGCTGCCGATCGCCGCCAAACCTGCGCTCGACCGTGACGAGCTCGCGCTCGACCGGCGGACCCATTGGTGGGCGAGCATCGGCGCCCGGCTGGCGCGGGGGCAGACACTGGAGCAGGCGCAGGCGGCGCTGCGCGCCCTGCAGCCGGCCATCCGCGAGGCCACAGTCCCCGAGGGCTACTCGCCGGAGGCCGCCGCCGAATACTTCTCGTCGCCGATCGAGCTCGTGCCGGCGGCAACCGGCACGTCGACCCTGCGCACGCAGTACCGTCCAGCACTGGTGGCCGTTTCCAGCGTGGCCGCCCTCGTGCTGCTGATTGCATGTGCCAACGTAGCCAACCTGCTGCTCGCGCGCGCGACCGTGCGCCGCCGCGAGTTCGGTCTGCGGCTGGCCCTTGGCGCATCACGCACGCGGCTCCTGGCGCAGATGCTGATTGAAGGTCTCGTCCTGTCGGTCCTCGGCGCCGCTGCCGGTCTGCTCGTCGCCCGCTGGTCGGCCCGCCTCGTCGTCAGTCAGCTGTCGACCTGGCGCAACACGGTCGTGCTGGATCTGCCGTTCGACGGCCGGGTCTTCGCCTTCGCCGCAGCAGCGGCGGCAGTGACTGCCATCCTCGCCGCTCTCGCGCCGGCGATAAGCATGCGCGCCCGATCGCCGCGCGACGCCATGCAGCAGGCCGGCCGGGGGTCAGTCACCGATGGAAGCCTCGGCATGCGCCACTCGCTCGTGGCCGTGCAGATCGCCCTGTCGCTCGCCCTGCTCGTCGCGACAGGACTCGTTCTGCAGACGTATCTCACGCTCAGTCGGACGCCCACGGGCATGGCGCTCAAGTCGCTCGTGACCGTCGACCTCGACCTGCGCCTGTCCGCCGTGCCCGACCGGTCGCGCATGGCGCTCGTGGACCGTATCCGCGAGTCGGTGGCTGCCGTGCCCGGCGTCGTTTCGGTTGCTGCGTCGGGCGTCCCACCGATGATGGGACGGTCGTGGAACACCGCCATCGACGACCCGTCGCGTCCGCCGCGCGCGCGCGTGTCGTGGATGAATGCCGTCACGCCGGGATGGTTCGACACGATTGGCGCGCGAATCCTCGAAGGTCGCGACTTCGCCCCCGGCGAGGACAGCAGGCGGGTGATTGTGAACGAGACATTCGCGCGCACCTACCTCGAATCGGGGTCGGCCGTCGGCCAGACGGTCCGCCTGACGGGCCCGGGCGGCACGACAGACTCGGTCGAGGTCATCGGCCTGGTCAGCGACTTCCTGTATCAGTCGCCGCAGATGGGCATGCTGCCGACGATGTTCGTACCCGCGGGGGAAGCGGCGGCCACGTCGCTGGTGATTCGCCTCGAGCCGGGCCACGACGCGCAGCTCGAAGCGGTGCTGCCGGGACTGGTCCGGCAAGTCGACCCGGATGTCACGTTTTCGATCCACCGGTTCGAGACGCTCGCTGCCGACTGGCTCGCGCAGGAGCGCCTCACGGCCGGACTTGCACTCGCCTTTGGTGCCCTGGCGCTGCTGCTCGCCGCCGTCGGCCTCTATGGTGTCGTGTCCTACGCCGTCGATCGCCGGCGCGCCGAGATCGCCGTTCGCCTCGCCCTCGGCGCCACGCGGTCGACCATCATTCGTCTCGTGGTCGCTCGTACCGGCGTCGTCGTGCTGGCTGGTCTTGTCGCGGGTGCCGGCCTGAGCTGGTGGGGCGTGCGATTCCTGCGGAGCCTGCTGGTCGGACAGGTCGGCCTGGATCTGGTGGTCGTTGGCGGGGCCGCGGCGATCCTGGCCTCGACCGCGCTGTTCGCCGCGTGGCTCCCGGCGCGGCGCGCCGCCCGCTTCGACCCCGCGACGCTGCTCCGCGACGCCTGACGTGCCGCGCGTGCATCGGCCGTCCGCCGATGATTTCCGCGCCTGTCCGCAGTCCAACTGGTGTTCCATGAGTCGGGCGGTCAGACTGCCCACAGGAGTCATGCCGATGAATATCGCGACCTGGATTCTTCAGGTGCTGCTGGCGGTCGTTTTCCTGCAGCACGGACTGCTCTTCCTGAACCCGCCACCCGATATCGCAGTGCTGATGGACGAGGCGCTGCCGCGCTGGTTCCAGCTCTTCATGGGTGTTGCGGAGGTCCTGGCTGCGATCGGCCTGATCGTGCCCGGTCTGGCCAGAATCCGCCCCGGTCTGGTCGCCTGGGCCGCCGACGGCGTCGCCTTCGTGATGGTATCAGCGACGATCTGGCACGTGGTGCGGGCCGAGTACTCGTCGGCCGCCATCACACTCGTGCTCCTCGTGCTGGCGTGCTTCGTCGCCTGGGTGCGACACGTCCGCCTGCCCATCCGTCCGCGCGGAGCGGCGGCCGTCGTCGCTCAGCGGTAGGCGACGGAGCTGCGACGCCGTGCTACGTGGCGCGGCGGGCGATGGCGACCGGTCACAAGCGGCGGCGGAGCCCCGACCGACGCCGGCTCGTTCGTGACGAGAACGACGAGCGACGCCACGATCGTCGCGAGCGCATGTACCCAGGGCTCGTGCTCGCGGCCGAGCGGCAGCTCGAGTGCCAGCACGCCCGCGCAGCCCTTCGCCGCCGCGAGCGGCACGACGAGCGCTCCATGCGTTTCGTCACTTACGGCCAGCATCGAAACCGACCGGAACGCCTGTGCGGTTGGATTACCCGCGTCGGGCTCGACCGGCGGCAGCTTCGCCAGAGTACGCCGCGAATAGCCACACGCGAGCGCGGGGCGCAGCACGCCGGCGCTGCGATCCCACGCCCAGACGATCAGCCCGCTGGCCTCCATCAGGCCGGCCGCCTGCTGCAGCATCGCCTGGACGTCATCGGGCCCGCCGGCGCGCCCGAAACCGGCGCAGAGCTCGGCCACCTCGGACAGTCCGGGCGCGCCCACCTCACGCGCAGCTGCGATCGACGGCCGCGTCTCGCTGTCGGTTGCCGCCCCGTCCGAAGCATCGACCAGCTCGATCGCATCGACGAACCGGCGCGGGGCGCCGACGGCCTGCGGCGTGACCACGGTCTCTTCCTCTGCGGCCCTGTCGGCTTCAGACGACACCGGGTCGGGAATCCCGCTGGTCGCGGCGGTGGTCTCTTCCGGTGCGCCTGAATCGACGGGCGGTGGCGGTTCGCCTTGCTCCGAACGCTGGCGGGACAACGGCATCGCCGGCAGGTCGTCGAACGATGCCGCAGCCGACGCGTCGTACGCCGCCTCGAAGTCGGCGGCGTCCTGTGGCGACGCTGCGTCCTGCTCTCCTCCCTCGCGCGGCCCGAGAAGGGCACGGGCAAAGCGGTCGAACATCATCCGGAAGCGGCTCGGCGGCGCCCCCGAAGCGGCATCGCCTGCCGGTTCCAGCGGATCGTCCGGCGCAGCTCCAGGATCCGGATAGAGCGCCAGGAATTCGCGCAGCGACGACTCGACATCGAGACCGATGGCCGCCGCGTACGCCCGGAAGTAGGCTCGACGGAAAAGACCGGTCGGCCACCGCGACACGTCGTCGCGCTCGAGCGCCTCGAACAGCGACGCACTGATCTTGGTGTCGTCGGCGATCGCCCGGATCGTGATGCCCTGCTGCTCGCGGCGCCGACGCAGCCGCGTGCCGAACGTTTCGGACATGCGCGTCCCCCTCGTAAACGAAGTCCCGACTCGAACCGGGTGTCTCGACGGGAGGATCGGACACGTGTAAACCGCCGGGTCCGGCCTGCGGAGGGGAGAGGGCACCGCACAGCCTCGGGCGAGGCGAACTGCTGGCGGATGCCGGCCGGACCTGCTGCCCGTCGAGCCTACCAGCACGCTCGTCGGGCATCAAGCCGGGAATCGCCGCAGCCCGGCAATCATTGTCGCCGCTGCCCGCGCCCGCAGCCTCGATATGATGTCGCCCGACATGCGCCGCGACACGCTCCTCGACTTCTTCGAGGATTTCTCCCGACACAACGACACGTTCATCGTCCACGACGACGGCTACCGCGTGCGGCAAACGACGTACCGGGAGGTGGCCGCGCTGGCGCGCCGTCTCGCGCGCCGGTTCCTCGAGGCCGGCATCGCGCCGGGCGACAAGCTCGTCATCTGGTGCGAGAACCGGACGGAATGGGTCGTCGCGTTCTGGGCCACGGTCCTCGTGCGTGCCGTGATCGTCCCGGTCGATTTCCGTGCCTCGGCCGACTTCCTCGTGCGCATCAGCCGCATCGTCGAGGCCCGACTCGTCCTGATCGGCGACGAGGTCGGCGTCCCCGAAGGCGCTGCGGGTGCGATCTGGCGGCTGACCGAGGTGGGGGGCGTCGACGGCCCGTCGACGACAGGACCGCAGGATGCCGCGGCGGACGAAGACCTTTCGACACCGTGGCGTCCGGCCGGCACGCCCGACCGGAACGAACTGGCGGAGATTATCTTCACGTCGGGCGCGACGGCCGAGCCGAAGGGCGTCACCATCACGCATCGCAACATCCTGGCGAACATCGTGCCGATTGAGCGCGAGATCGCGAAGTACCGGTTCCTCGAGAGACCGTTCCACCCGCTTCGGTTTCTGAACCTGCTGCCGCTCAGCCACATGTTCGGCCAGTCGATGGCGACCTTCGTGCCGCCGATGCTGGCGGGCACGGTCGTCTTCTCACACGGCTACAACCCGGCGGAAATCCTGCGGCAGATTCGATCGCGCCGGGTGTCGGTACTCGTCTCGGTGCCGAAGGTGCTCGACGTGCTGCGCGAACATATCGTGCGCGTCGCCCCGCACACAGCCGACCCCGATCGACTTGCCGGCCGGCACTGGATCTGGCGCTGGTGGCACCACCGCGACGTCCATCGCCTCTTCGGCTGGAAGTTCTGGGCGATGGTCTGCGGCGCGGCACCGCTCGACGAAGAGCTCGAGGCCTTCTGGCGCAAGCTCGGGTTTCTCGTGGTGCAGGGCTACGGCCTGACCGAAACCGCGCCCATCGTCACGCTCAACCACCCGTTCCGGGCCTCGCGCGGCACGGTCGGCACTCCCATCGGCGGCGTGAAGGTGAAGATTGCGCCCGACGGCGAAATCCTCGTCCAGGGCGAGAACGTCACGGCCGGCTACTACCGGCCGGAAGGCTCGGACGCGACGGCGCCGCCGGAGAGCGAGCCGGTCTTCAGCGACGGCTGGTTCCACACCGGCGACATCGGCGAAATCGACGAGCACGGGCGGCTCGTCATCAGGGGCCGCAAGAAGGAGATGATCGTCACGCCGCAGGGCCTGAACGTCTTCCCGGAAGACGTCGAGAAGGTCCTGCTGCAGCAGCCCGGCGTCGTCGACGCGGCGGTCGTCGGACTCGCCTTCGAAGGCGAGGAGCGGATTCACGCCATCCTCGTCGTCGAACCCGGCGCCGACGTCGACGCGATCGTGCGCGACACCAACGCGCAGCTCGAGGATCACCAGCGCGTCTGGAGCACGTCGATCTGGACCGAGGGACCGCTGCCACGCACCGAGGGCACGCAGAAACTCAAGCGCCGCGAACTGCAGCGCTGGGCTGCCGGCGAGTCGATCGCCCCGCCGCGGGCCGCCGGCCGCGCGACCTCACTCTACGACATCGTGGCGCGGCACACCGGCGGCCGGATTCCACAGGGCGACACGACGCTCGACGAGCTCGGCCTGAGCTCGCTCGACCGGGTCGAGCTGATGATGGAGCTCGAAGAGGCATATCAGACGACGCTCGATGAGTCGATGCTGACCGGCCCGCGGACGCTGGACGAGCTGGAGCGGATGCTGACGGCGGGTGCTGCCCCGCTCCCGCCGGCCGGCACACCGACGACGGCCGCGCCGCCGGATCACGTCACCCCTCGAAAGGGGGCCGCCGCCCCGACGCGGGACATGAAGTTCCCGTCGTGGAACCGGTCGCGCCTGTCATGGTTCGTGCGGCGCATCAGCCTGCCGACGTGGATCCTGCCGCTCGGCTATCTCTACATGGACCTGAAGGTGCGGGGTCTCGAGCATCTGGAGTCGCTCGAAGGGCCCGTCATCTTCGCCGCCAACCACCAGAGCCATCTCGACACGCCGGCGATCCTGATGGCGCTGCCGCCGCGCTGGCGCTACCGCGTAGCGCCGGCCATGGCGAAGGAATTCTTCGCCGCGCACTTCTTCCCCAGGGGACGACCGCTCGGCCAGCGCCTGCGCGCGACGACGCTCTATGTGCTGGCCTGTCAGTTCTTCAATGCCTTCCCGCTGCCCCAGCGGGAAGGCGGGACGCGCGAGACGCTGCGCTACGCGGGCGACATCGCCGCCGACGGCTACTCCATCCTGCTGTTTCCCGAGGGGAAGCGAACCGAGGATGGCCGGATCCTGCCCTTCCTCCCGGGCGTCGGGATGATGGCCTCGAAGCTGCGGCTGCCCGTGGTGCCGGTCCGGCTCGACGGCCTCGACAGGGTCCTCCATCGCGACATGCGCTGGCCGGTCCGCGGGCCGGTGACCGTCACGTTCGGGCCGCCCCTGGAGCTGACCGGCGACGACTACCAGGCGCTGGCCGCACAGGTGGAGGCCGCGGTCAGGGCACTGGGCAGCGAGCCGGCCGAGGCAGCCGGGAACGCCCCCGCGCGGTAAACCCCTTCGGGGAATGGATGCCCGGCCACGGGTTGCTTTGATACAATTGAGTGTTACCAGTAGAAGGCTATTCGTGAGAAAGGAGAACAGTGAGCAAGGACGATCTGATTGATATTCAGGGGACGGTGGTCGCCGTTCACAGTGGTGGCCTGTACCGCGTGCAGGTGGATTCCGGCGGCCACGAAGTGCTGGCGCAGCTGAGCGGCCGGATGCGGCGGTACCGGATCAAGGTCGTTCCGGGCGACCGGGTGACCGTAGGAGTTTCGCCGTACGATCCCGCCCGCGGCATCATCACCTTCCGCGCGCGCTGATCGGATTCGCTTGTCTTCAGAAACCACTTCCCGCCAACCTTCGCGCCGGCGCTCCCGCAGGAGCTCAGGCCGGCGCCGTGGCGCCGTCGCGGCGCCTGTCGTCCTGCCGTCGAACACCCGCGAATCCGCTCCGTTCGATCCGGCACCCGTTCCGTTCAGTTCGCTGATCACCGAGCCGACGCTGCTCGATGCCCTCGACCAGCGGGGCTTCGCGCAGACAACGCCGATCCAGAGCGCCGTACTGCCCTACGCTTTGCAGGGACGCGACGTGATCGGCTGCGCCGAGACCGGCACCGGAAAGACGGCAGCGTTCCTGCTGCCCATCCTCTCGCGCCTGCTGCGCGAGCCGGCGGCCGTCGGTGTCACTCGCGCGCTCGTGCTCGCGCCGACGCGCGAGCTGGTCACGCAGATCGACGACGAGGTCCAGGGCTTCGCCTACCACACGCCGGTATCGAGCGTCGCCGTGTACGGCGGTGTGCCGATGGAGCCCCAGGAGCGCGCGCTCAAGGCCGGCGTCGATATCGTGATTGCGACGCCCGGGCGCCTGCTCGATCACATGCGCAGCGGCGTGGGCGACTTCTCGAAGCTCGAAGTCTTCGTGCTCGACGAGGCCGACCGGATGATGGACATGGGCTTCTGGCCCGACGTCCGCCGCATCGCCGAGGCGCTTCCGCCGTCGACCGAGCGCCAGACGATGCTCTTCTCGGCCACGATGCCCGACGAAGTGTTGAAGTTCGCCGATGCGCTGGCGCCCGACGCCGTGTACCTGCAGGTCGGTTCGCGTCGCGGACCGGCCGCTACCATCACGCACGAAGCCAGGCTGCTGCCGGCACGCGAAAAAGCCGCCTTCCTCGCCCGCTACCTGCGGTGCTCACGCGAGCAGGCCATCGTCTTCGTCAACACACGGGTCGGCTGTGAACGACTCGCCCGGCAGCTGGCCGCCAGCGGCCTTCGCGCCGCGGCCATTCACGCGGACCGGTCGCAGAAGGAGCGCACCGCGGTCATCGAGGCCTTCCGCGCCGGCCGCATCCGCACGCTGGTCGCCACCGACGTGGCCGCACGAGGTCTCGACATCGACGCGATCGGTCTCATCGTCAACTACGAAGTGCCGCGCGGGCTCGACACCTACGTGCACCGCGTCGGACGCACCGGGCGCAAGGACGCGACCGGCCACGCGCTCACCCTGGCCGATCCCCACGAGCGCGAAGCTCTCGAGCAGATTGAAAAGGCGTTCGGGCTGAAGCTCGTCGGCGACGACGCCGAGAGCGCTTCGACGGACGAGTAGTCGGGACGCTCCCCGCCGAGCCCGCCCTGTACGGACTCGTCAGGGCTCCGAGAATTCCTTCGCCAGCTCGACGAACTCGCCGTCGGGTGCCAGCTGCTGGTATTCGCGCCAGTGGATACGTGCCTCGGCCGATCGGCCCAGCTTCTCGAGCGTCACGGCCAGGTAGAAGTGCGCCTCGGGGTATGCCGGGTTGATGGCGAGCGCCTCACGATAGGCGGCGACCGCCTCGGCGAACCGTCCCAGGTCGTGGTGGATGTTGCCGAGGTTGAAGTACGCCTCGAAGCAGTCGGGATCGACCCGCACCGCCTTCTCGTACAGCGCCTCGGCCTCGACGAGCTGGTCCCGTTCGTAATAGATGTTCGCCAGGTTGACGATGGCCGGCACGAGCTGAGGATCGAACAGCGCCGCGCGCCGGTAGGCCGCCGCCGCCCCTTCCGGATCGCGGTTCGCCCCGTCGTCGAGCTCGGCGCCTTCGAGGAAGTACCGGGTCGCCAGCGCCTGGCTGGCCGACGCGATCAGCTGCTCGCGTTCCGGGCTGCGCGCGCGGGCCGACGTCCGCGGCTCGAGCGAAACGACGCGTGCCGGCGCCCGATCGCTGCGCGGCTGGAACTCGAATTCGAGCTGTCCCTGCGCTTCGGCCGACAGGCTGCGCAGCAGCGCCGGCAGCGCCATGCCCTGCTCGATCCCGATCGCGGCCTGACGCAGCACGTGCAGGTCGTTGAAGGAGTACCGGCCCACCACGGGGCGGACGATTCCCCAGCGGGCGAGATAGCGCAGGTGCTCGTCGCGCAGGGCCGGATACATGCTGCGGAGCTCGCGCGCCGAGTAGTACTGCTGCGCGAGTGTTCCGGGATCGGGCAGCCCCGCACGACGGCAGAACGCTGCCTCATCGAGCAGTTCCCCGCCGAACCCGGCCGGAGGCTCGAAGCCCGGGGGCGCGACCACGACCGTCGTGCGCGGCGTGATCTCGCCGGCGAAGGTGCCGCCGCCGCGTTCGACTATGGTCCGCACATCGCGCCGCGTCAGGACCCGGAGCCGTCCAGCGAGCACGACCTGCTGTCCGGCAAACGGCTTGTCGTTCGAACCAGCAGACACCGTTACGTGAGGCTCACGATGCTGCGAAGCGGGCGCGAAGTCAAGAGACCGATTTCATCTATCATCTGGGGATGCTCCTCGCGGCGGACATCGGCGGTACGAAGACACTCATCGGACTCTATCGGGAAGGCCCCGAACGGCCCGCTCCCGTCGTCACGCGCGAGTACGCGACGCTCGACTTCGAGAGCTTCGAGGAGCTCGTCGAGACGTTCCTCGACGAAACCCAGCGCCCCGCGATCACGGCCGCCTGCGCGGGCGTGGCCGGTCCGGTCACGGGCGACACGGCGCGACTGACGAACGTGCCCTGGGTTGCCGATGCGAGCGCCGTCTCGCGACGGATTGGCGGCTGTCCGTTCCTGCTCATCAACGACCTCGAAGCCATGGCGTCGTGCATCCCCGTGCTGCTGCCCGAGGAACTGCACGTGCTGCAGGAAGGCGTGGCCGATCCGGACGGCAACGCAGCGGTGATTGCCGCCGGGACGGGCCTCGGCGAGGCGATGCTCCACAACCTGAACGGCACGTTCGTGCCGGCCGCGTCGGAGGGCGGCCACGCCGACTTCGCCGCGCGGACGCCGCGCGAGCTGGAGCTGGCGGCCGAACTGATTCGCACGTACGGACGGGCGGAAGTCGAGCACGTGCTGTCTGGCCGCGGACTCGTGAACGTGTTCCGCTTCACCCACGCCTCGCGCCCCTGCGGACAGATGCCGCCCGACATCGACGAAACGGACCTGGCGCCGGCCGTCAGCGCGAATGCGCTCGCCCGGCGTTGTCTGATGTGTGAAGAGGCGCTGGCGATGTTCGTCGCCGCCTACGGCGCCGAAGCGGGCAACCTCGCCCTGCGGTACATGGCGACGGCGGGCGTGTACGTCGGCGGCGGCATCGCGCCGAAGGTCCTGCCGGCGCTCACGGGCGGCGGCTTCATGGATGCCTTCCTCGACAAGCCGCCGATGGTCGACCTGCTGCGCACCTTCCCCGTGCGGGTCATCCTGAATCCGGCAGCCGGCCTGCTCGGTGCGGCTGTCCGCGCCCAGCGCGGCAGCTGACGCCCGCACCGGCGCGCCCCACCCCGCCTCAGCGGAGCAGGCGGCTGATGTCGTTGAAGATGACCGTGACCATCAGCAGCACGATCATCAGCGCGCCGAGCGTCAGGATCCGCTCCTTGACGCGCAGGCTGAGATCGCGCCGCGCGATGCCCTCGACCGCCAGGATGGCAATGTGACCGCCATCGAGGACGGGCACGGGCATGAGGTTGAGCAGCCCGAGGTTCAGGCTGAGGATGGCCATGAGGTTGAAGAGGGCGACCCAGCCGGCCTGAGCCGCCGAGCCTGACAGCTCGGCGATGGCCACCGGTCCCATCAGCTGCCGCACGGGCGTCTCGGTCGTGAACAGCCCGCGGAGCGTGCGGCCGATCAGCAGCGTGCTTTCCCAATTGCGCTCGAGACTCATCACGAACGCCTCGCCGATGCCGGGATCGATGCGGCGCGTCTCGTACGGGCTGATCGAAACGCCGATGACCCCGGCGCCCTCGCTGCCTTCCGGCGTTACCGTCAGCGTGAGCGGCGAGCCGCTGCGCTCGACGGTAACGGCCAGCGCCCGATTGGCACTCGCGCGGATCCGCTCGATGACCTCCTGCTGCGAGAGGCCCTCTTCGCCCTCGACCGCCAGCAGGACGTCGCCCGGCTGGAGCCCGGCACGCTCGGCGGGCGTTCCGGGATTCACCTGCATGATCTGCGGCCGCAGAACGGGCAGGATGCCGATGCTGCCCTGGTCGTAGCGGCCAACGGCGCTGGGCGTCATCCGCACGCTCACGTGCTGTCCCGCGCGATCGACGAGCATCGTCACTTCGCGCTCGGCCTTGGTGGCGATCTCGAGCTCGAGGCTTTCCCAGGTGTAGACGTCGCGGCCATCGACCGACAGCACGCGGTCGCCCGGCTGCAGGCCGGCCGCAGCCGCGGGACTATCTTCGACGACCGACCCGACCACGGGCGGCGACGTCAGGTAGGCCGGCACGTCGGCGCCGTTGGCGAGCACGCCGGCCAGCACGACGATGGCCAGCAGGATGTTCATCACGGGCCCCGCCATGTAGACCTGGAAGCGGACCCACCTGCTCTTCGAGAGGAACTCGTCGGGCGCCCCCTGCCGGTCCTCCTGCACCGTCTCACCGGCCAGCTTCACGTAGCCGCCGAGCGGGATCACGCTGAGACAGTATTCGGTGCCGCCGCGGGTCACCCTGGCGATCTTCGGGCCGAAGCCGAGCGAAAACGTGATGACCCTGACGCCGTACCAGCGCGCCACCAGGTAGTGGCCCAGCTCGTGGACGAAAACAAGGACGCCGAGGACGAAGAGGAAGGACAGCAGGGTCGTCATGAAGCGGTATTGGTCGATCGTAGCGTACCGACGGCCGCCCGCGCCCGGTCCCTGGCCCACCGGTCGGCGGCCCTGACCTCGCCGAGGTTCGCCGGCGTACCGAAGTGATCATCGGCAGCGTGCAGCACCCCTTCGATCACTTCGGGAATGGCGGTGAAGCCCAGCTCACCGTCCAGGAAGGCTTCGACGGCCACTTCGTTGGCGGCGTTGAGCGCCACGGGCCAGGCCCCGCCGTGACCGAGCGCGTCGTAGGCGAGCCGCAGGCAGGGGAAGCGCTCGAGATCCGGCGGCAGGAACTCGAGCGGACCCGTCCGCGTGAGGTCAAGCGGCGGCACGGGCGCAGCCCAGCGCTCCGGATACGAGAATGCGTACTGGATCGGCAGGCGCATGTCGGTGACGCCCAGCTGCGCCAGGATCGAGCCGTCGACGAACTCGACCATCGAGTGGACGATCGACTGCGGGTGCACGAGCACGTCGATCCGGTCGCCCGTCACGCCGAACAGCCAGCGGGCCTCGATCACCTCGAGTCCCTTGTTCATCAGCGTGGCCGAGTCGATGGTGATCTTCCGCCCCATCTGCCACGTCGGATGCCGCAGGGCGTCGTCGGGCGTGACGCGCTCGAGTGCGGAGCGGTCGCAGTCGCGGAACGGTCCCCCCGATGCCGTGAGGATCAGCCGCCTGACGTCGTCGATGCGCCGCCCGTCGAGACACTGGTGGATGGCGTTGTGCTCGCTGTCGACGGGCAGGATGAGGCCGCCGTGGCGTGCCGCGGTGTCGACCATCAGCGCGCCCGCCATCACGAGCACTTCCTTGTTGGCCAGCGCGAGCGTGCGTCCCTGACCGAGCGCCAGCAGTGCGGCTTCGAGCCCGGCCGTTCCCGACGAGGCACAGAGCACGACATCAACGTCGGGCCAGGTGGCTGCCGCGAGCAGCCCTTCCGGCCCGGATGGCAGCACCTCGACGTCAACCCCCTCGAGTCTGCTGCGCAGATCGTCGCAGGCCGCATCGGACGCCAGGGCCACGGCTTCGGGGCGGACGGCGCGCACCTGTTCGGCCAGCAGCGCCGAGTTCTCACCGGCGGCCAGCACCGCGACGTGCAGCCGCTCGCGATGCGTCTCGACGACCGACAGCGCACTGCGGCCAATCGATCCGGTCGAACCCAGAATAGCGAGTCGAATCACGCGAAGTACCTGGGAAAAACGAGAAAAAGGGGCGCGCAAAAAAAAGGG
>QGVF01000093.1 GCA_003242705.1 Acidobacteriota bacterium | reverse complement strand
TATAAGAGCTCAGCAGCACGCACGATGAAGCGCACCCGACGCACGTGGCTCTGGATCCTCGTCGCCGCAGCGGCCGTCGGCCTGATTGTCATCATCGGGGCGGCAGCGGCGTCGATTGTCTTCGTCAGCCGCCATGTCGAAGCACACTCGACGACGCCCGCGGATGCGCTGGCGGCCTTCGAGCAGGTGCGCGCGCGGTTCGAGAACGGGCCGCTCTACGAATTCGACGCCGACGACCGCCCCTTCGCGGCCGTCGAGCTCTCGTCGCTGCCGACGTCGTCGGTCCACCCGTCGTCGCTGATGATTCAGGCCTGGAATCCCCGGCAGGAGCGGCTGGTGCGCATGTCGCTGCCGTTCTGGCTGCTGCGGCTGGCCCCCGACGACATGCGCTTCTCGAAACCCGGCCACGACCACGGGTTCGACTTCCACCAGCTGAATCTCGACGTCCGCGAGCTCGAGCGCATCGGCCCGGCTCTCGTGATCGACTATCGAAACGAGGACGGGGTACGTGTCCTGCTCTGGACGGACTGACAGGTTTTCCGGACACTTTCGACGTCGGTAGCCCTGGCAGGCGGGTGGCCTGCGCCTTGCACTATGCCCCGGCAAGGAGGTCGCCCATGCTTCGACGCCGATATCTGCCCTGGCTTGTCGTGCTGACGCTGTTCGTTCCGGCGGTCGCGTCGGCGCAGGTCCGCTCCCGGCCCCGAGATCTGCCCGGCTACCAGCAGGGGTACGTGCTCGGCGTGCGGGCGGGCACCGACGACTACCGGCGCGGCGCCCCCTTCGACTTCTCCATCCGCATCGACTTCAGGCGCGGCGATGTCGGCTACGACGTGCGGTTCGGCAGCCGATCGCGGTACCGCGACGAGTTCCGACGCGGATTCGAAGCAGGCTATCGCGAAGCCTACCGCGCGCGCCGGGTCGGCCCGGCTCCACGCGCTCCGATCGGACGGGTTGACGTCGCCGTCCAGCAGGGCTACAGCGACGGCTACGAAGAAGGCCTGAAGGACGGACGCGACCGGAAGCGGTTCGACCCGGTGGGCGAACGCCGCTACCGCAGTGCGGACCGCGGCTACAACCGCAGCTACGGTCCGAAGGATATCTACAAGGCGAACTATCGCGACGGCTTCCTGAAGGGCTACGAAGCCGGCTACCGAGACGGCGCCCGCTACAGCCGGCGCTGGTAAAGATCGCGGGACGTCGTGGGTTGACGCAACGGCAGGAACGCACTGAACACGGCCCGACTGCCGGGGCGCCTGAAGGCGCACGCTTCGGCGGTCGGGCCGTTTCTCGTGTTGCCGGGAGGAGCGGCTGCTGTCAGCAGCCGGAAGATGGTACCGGTACGGGGATTCGAACCCCGGTTCCGTGGCTGAGAACCACGTGTCCTAACCCCTAGACGATACCGGCACGAAACCAGCAGGAACTTTGAAATTTACCATTCTGGTGTCGCCCGGTCAAGTCGGTCATAATCAGTCGGTGCGGCGCTTTCGAGCGCCTGCGGTTTCCCGCCCACCCGACATGAAGCAGGACGCCCTTCCGTACCCGCCAGCCGCCGAGACCGCGCACTCGCGCTTCGGCGACCTGATGACGCTCGCCAAGCCGAGGCTGAACGGTCTGGTCGTGCTGACCACCGCCGGCGGGTACTACATGGCGGCGCCCGCATCCGTCGACACTTTCCACCTGGCACTCGTGTGCGCCGCGACCGCGTTCGTCGCCAGCGGCGCATCGGCCGCCAATCAGGTCTTCGAACGCGACACCGACGCACTGATGCTGCGGACGCGCCAGCGTCCGATGGCCGATCAGCGCCTGTCGATTGCCGAAGCCGTCATCTTCTCGGCGACGCTGACCGCGGTCGGACTCGTGCTGCTGTGGGCGCTCGCGACGCCGGCCGCGGCGTGGGTGGCGGCGGCCACGTCGTTCAGCTACGTGGCGGTGTACACGCCACTGAAGCGGCGGACGTCGTTTGCCACGGTCGTCGGCGCCGTGCCGGGCGCGCTGCCGCCGCTGATCGGGTGGGCGGCGGTGACCGGGGACGTCGCCGGGCTCGCCCCGTGGTCGCTGTTCTTCATCATGTTCTACTGGCAGCTGCCGCACTTCATCGCGATCGCGTGGATGTACCGCGAGGACTACGCCCGCGCGGGCATGCCGATGATCTCGGTGATCGATCCGACGGGCGGGTTGAGCGGCCGCCAGGCCGTGCTCTGGTCGGCCTCGCTCATTCCCTTCGGCCTGCTGCCGTTCGCGATCGGCATGACGGGTGCGGCCTACGCCATCGGCGCGTTCGTGCTCGGCATCATCCAGCTGGCGCTCGCCGTCCAGTTCCTGCGCCACCGGTCGATTGCCAACGCCCGCACGCTGTTCTTCGCGTCGATTGTCTACCTGCCGCTGCTCTGGCTCCTGATGGTGCTGGCACGCAGCTGAGCGTCAGACGCACACCGGTCTTCCAGGAGCATGTCCGTCACCGATCTGCCCACGCTCAACGCCATCCTCAATGGCTGCGCGACGATCCTGCTCGTGCTCGCCTATCGGCAGATTCGGCGTGGGCGGGTCGACGTCCACCGCCGGCTGATGCTGGCCGCCTTCGCGGTCTCAACGCTGTTTCTGCTGTCGTACGTCGTGTATCACGCCGAGGCGGGATCGGTCCCCTACGAAGGGACGGGCGTGTGGCGGGTCGTCTACTTCGCGATCCTGATTCCGCACATCGTGCTGGCCGCCGTCGTGCCGCCGCTGGCCATCGTGACGCTTGTCCGGGGCCTGAAACGGCAGGATGCCAGGCACCGGGCCATCGCACGGATCACCCTGCCGATCTGGCTGTTCGTGTCGGTGACCGGCGTGCTGGTCTACCTGATGCTGTACCGGATGTGACGGCCCGGCCGTCACCAGGCGGCCGGGCCGACCAGCAGTGCTGCGATCAGCGGCTGCCGAAGCGGTCGAAGATGTCGACCAGCTCGTGCAGCTGCTGGCGGTGTTCACCGTCGCCCCGCATGATTCCGTCCTCGATGCAGTGATCGATGTGGTGACGGAAGACCGCGAGGCTGATCCGGTTCAGCGCGGCTTCGGCCGCCGCGAGCTGCTGCAGAATCTCGATGCAGGCCCGCGGTTCCTCGATCATCCGGCGAATACCGCGCACCTGCCCCTCGATGCGGTTCAGGCGGCGGATCAGAGCTTCCGAATCGAACGATTCGGACTTGGCACCCTCATCAGCGGCCTGACCGGCGGCCGTAGAAAGTACGTCGAGCATGCACCTCTCCCCTTGACATGAACTACGACGAAGCCGACGGACCGTTGACGGCAGGGTCCGCCGGGACTCGTCCTGATGGCCGAAAGACGACGGGTTTCGTGTCTTGGCTCTTAGACACCGGAAACGCCGAACCGGCCTGTCGCACGGTTGGCATGTAATCCTACCCCGCGACAGGGAAAAATCCATCCCCCCAGTTTCGAGGCCGGGCCGGCCGGCGCCGGACAAGGCAGGAACGGGCCGATATCGGCGAGAATGCCTGCATGCGACCCGTTCTGCTGCGACCACTGATCGCCGCTGTGCTCTGCGCCGCCGCGGCCGCCTGCACCTCAGGGCCGCCTCCCCCTCCGGGTACCGGCGAGGACTACCTGGATCGCATCGCGCAGCACCGGCGCGACAAGGATCTGTTCTTCAGGACGTCGGAGTCGTCGCCGATCCCGGCAGACCGGCGGGCGTCATTCCAGGGGCTGAGCTACTACCCGATCGCGCCCGGCTATCGCGTACCGGCGAACCTGACGGCCGAGCCGTCGGACGAGCCGGTCATCATCGAGCTGACCAATTCGCACGGCACGCTGGAGCGGCTCCAGCGCGTCGGCACCATCACGTTCCGGCTCGACGGCCAGACGCACACGCTGACGGCCTTTGCGTCGTCGGCCCAGCAGCTCGATCGACTCTTCGTCCCGTTCGGTGACGCAACCAACCGGACCGAAACCTACGGCGGCGGTCGTTACCTCGAGCTGGAACGCACGGCGACCGGGCTCTACGACCTCGACTTCAACCTGGCGTACAACCCGTACTGCGTGTACGACACGCGCTGGGTCTGCCCGCTGCCGCCGCCCGAGAACCGGCTGACGGTCGCCATCCGCGCGGGCGAGCGGCTGCCCGACGACTACGAAGGGTGACGGCCGCCCGCGGCTGCGGGACGACGAGCACGGACGAAGCACGGCGGGAACGAAAACGCCCCGGCCGGCAGATTGCCGGCCGGGGCGTTCGTCTGCAGACGGAGGCTCCGACGCGAGTGCTACTTGATGAACAGCATCTCGCGGTAGGTGGGCAGCGGCCACTCCTCGTGCGGCACGAGCAGCTCGAGCTGATCGCCGGCCTCGCGCAGGGCGTTCATGGCCGGAATCACCTTGTCGCGCATGTGGCGCGCGTGCTCCTCGCTCCCGCCGTTGCCGTGCCCGTTCAGCAGATCACGCAGCTGTTCGGTCCGCTCCCGGAGCTGATCGACGAGGCTCGAGACGCGATCGAGCAGCTTCTTCGCCTCGCGCGTCGTACCGCCGGCCTCGGCCACGGCCGTGACCGACTCGGCAATCTCCTTCTGATAGCGCAGCGCGGCCGGCAGGATGTAGCGATCGGCCATCAGCACCATCACCTGTCCCTCGATGTTGATGGTCTTGATGTACGTCTCGAGGTTGATCTCGTGCCGCGCGGCGAGCTCCCGCCGGTTCATGACCTTGTAGCGCTCGAACGTCTCGACGACCTCGGGCTTGACGAGCTCGCCGAACGCATCGACCGAGTTCGCCAGGTTGAGGAGCCCGCGCCGCGCCGCCTCCTCGCGCCACTCCTCGGAGTAGCCGTTGCCGTTGAAGACGATGCGCTTGTTCTCCTTGACGACCTTCTGCAGCAGCTCGGCCACGGCGTCCTTGAGCGCCTTGCCCTTCTGCAGCGCCTGCTCGAGCTCGGTGGCCATGTAGTCGAGCGACTCGGCCACGGCCACGTTCAGGGCGATGTTCGGGAAGGCGATGCTCTGGTTCGAGCCGACGGCGCGGAACTCGAACTTGTTGCCCGTGAACGCGAACGGGCTCGTGCGGTTCCGGTCGCCCGCGTCGCGCGGCAGCTTCGGCAGGACCGAGACGCCCGTATCGAGGATGCCGCCCGGCCGCGTGCTCTTGGCCGCCCCCTGCTCGATCTGCTCGAACAGATCGGTCAGCTGATCGCCGAGGAACACCGAGATGATGGCCGGCGGCGCCTCGTTCGCGCCCAGCCGGTGATCGTTGCCGGCGTTCGCGATCGACATCCGCAGCAGCCCCTGGAAGCGATTGACGGCACGGACGACGGCGGCGCAGAAGACGAGGAACTGGACGTTGTCGTGCGGCGTCTCACCGGGGTTGAGCAGGTTGTTCCCCTGGTCGTCGCTCATGCTCCAGTTCAGGTGCTTGCCGCTGCCGTTGACGCCGGCGAAAGGCTTCTCGTGCGTCAGGCACGCCAGGCCGTACTTCGGCGCCGTGCGGCGCAGCACCTCCATCGTCATCATCTGATGGTCGGTGGCGACGTTGGCGTTCTCGAAGATCGGCGCGATCTCGTACTGGCTCGGCGCGACCTCGTTGTGGCGCGTCCTGATCGGCACGCCGACGCGGAACAGCTGCGCCTCGACGTCCTGCATGAACGCCATCACGCGATCGGGGATCGAGCCGAAGTACTGATCTTCCATTTCCTGGCCCTTCGGCGGCCGGGCGCCGAAGAGCGTCCGCCCGCCGTTGATCAGGTCGGGACGCGCCAGGAAGAAGTTCCGGTCGATCAGGAAGTACTCCTGCTCGGGACCGCAGGTGGTGACGACGCGCTCGGCGTCGGAGCCGAAGAGCTTGAGGATCCGGATCGCCTGCTTCGAGAGCGCTTCGATCGAGCGCAGCAGCGGCGTCTTCTTGTCGAGCGACTCGCCCGTCCAGCTCACGAACGCCGACGGAATGACGAGCGTCGACCCGTTCTGACCGACCAGAATCCACGGAGCGCTGGTCGGGTCCCACGCCGTGTAGCCGCGGGCCTCGAACGTGGAGCGCATGCCGCCGGACGGGAAGCTCGACGCATCGGGCTCGCCCTTGATCAGGTCCTTGCCGCTGAACTCGGCGACCGCACGTCCCTCGGTGGTGGGCGTAATGAACGAGTCGTGCTTCTCGGCGGTGATGCCGGTGAGCGGCTGGAACCAGTGCGTGTAGTGCGTGGCACCATGCTCGAGCGCCCAGTCCTTCATCGCCGTCGCGATGATGTCGGCCGTCGAGATGTCGAGGGGCACGCCGTGCGTGATGGTCCGGCGCAGCGCCTTGTACACGTCGCGCGGGAGTCGCTGCCGCTGCACCTGGTCGTTGAAGGTGAGCGACCCGAACTGTTCGGTGGCCTTCGGCTGGGGCGACAGCGTGGCCTGCGAGCGCATGCCCCACTCGATCACGCTGCGAATGGCTGACTGTAGCGGCGACGAACCCATATGTATCGAACCTTCCCCCGATGAATAGCGTTGGTCACGAATCGTCCCGCAGCGGGACGGGGATGACGGTGAGATCTTCGGGGCCGCACCGGCGAATGTAAAGGCGGAAGAGGCCCGCGGATCGCAGTTTTCTGTCGATCGCGGCGCCCCGGACCCGGTGGTTCGACAAATGTGCAGAAACCTCCCCGGTGCAACCGACAAATTCGTCAGTTTTGCCCGCCGGGGCTACCTCAAAGCAGGTCCCGGCCGTGGGCCCGGAGCCACCGCTCGGCCTGCTGCCAGCCCTCGCACACGTCGGCCACGCGCCGCCAGTAGCGCCGCGAGTGGTTCGGATGCTCGAGGTGCACGAGTTCGTGCAGCATCACGTAGTCGGCCACGGGTGACGGCATCTGCACGAGCCGCCAGTTGAGCGCAATCGTCCCGCGCGTCGAGCAGGACCCCCACCGCGTCTGCTGGTCGCGGACGACGATCCGGCGCGGGACGAGGCCGTGGGGCACACCGAGCTCGAGGCAGCGGTCGGGCAGCTCGGCGGCCGCCTCGGCCCGCCAGTGCGCCTGCAGGGCCTCACGAACACTCTGCCCGGCGCGCAGCAGGACCGACGTCGGACCGCAGCCGACGAGCGGCGGGTCGTAGCGGACCGGATGCCGGTTGCCCCGGTACCAGACCTGCGTGCCGGGCCCCCACTCGGCGGCGGCACGCCGGCGGGTCCACTCGCGCGCGATCCAGGCGGACTGCGACCCGGCGAACGCCATCGCTGCGGCGATCGACCCGCGGCGCGGCATGGTGACGCGCACGACGCCGGCCGCGGTCACGCGGAGGACGTAGCGGCGCGCGGCCGGATGACGGACGAGGACCAGCGGAAGGACGCGGCCGGCCACGACGATCGTCCGCCGCGTTGGCGGCGGCGCGGCCCAGGGCAGTCGCAGCTGCTGCACGGGCGGCATCGTACACGGTCGGCGGCGCCGATGGAACGGGTGGCGGCCGGCCTTCGTCCAAGGCACCAGCGGGCGCGCCCGCGGTCTCCGGCGGGCAAGCAAGTAGTTACTTGCATCCGGCAGGCGCCCGCCGCTACGCTGATACGGTTGTGGACGTCAGAACGGCCCTGCTCGAAGCGGCAATGACCGCCTTCGCCGAAGCCGGCACCCGCGGTGCGACCACGCGCCGCATCGCCGAGGCGGCCGGCGTCAACGAGGTCACGCTCTTCCGGCACTTCCGCACCAAGCACGAACTCATCCGTGCGGCGCTCGAACGGTTCGTCGAGCGCCTCGAGCGGCAGCCGCTGCCTGACCGTCCGGCCGACCCGCGCGCCGAGCTGCTCCAGTGGGCCCGCGCCCATTACCGCATGCTGCACCGCCACCGGGCCCTGATCCGGAAGGTGATGAGCGAACGCGAGGAATACCCGGCGCACTGCGCCGTCGGCCTGCGGGCGTCGACGGCTATAGCGGCCGACCTGACGGCCTACCTGGCCCGGCTCCGCCGCGACGGGCTCGCCGCACCCGACGGCTGGGACGAGCGCGCGGCCGCGAGCATGCTGCTCGGCGCGCTCTTCAGCGACGCCATGGGCCGCGACACCATGCCCGAGCGCTACTCCTACAGCCAGCGCGAAGCGGTCGAGCGCTACGTCGACCTGCTCGTGCGCGCCATTGCCGCCCGGCCGCGGGCGCGCCGCCGCGAACGAGGTTCAACGCCATCATGAGACGTTACGTCGCTGCCATCTTCAGTCTGCTCCTGCTCGTCGCCGCTGCCGCCCATGCGCAGACGCCGACGCGCCTGACGCTCGCCGATGCTCTGCGTATCGCGACGGACCAGAGCGAGGCCGTGCAGATCGCCCGCGCCGGCGAGGCACGTGCCGATGCGGACATCCGCCGCGCCTTCAGCCTGCGGTTCCCGCAGCTGAACTTTGCCGGTGGGTACACCCGGACGCTCGCCTCGGAGTTCAGCAGCGCCTTCGAATCCTCCGGTCCGATCTGCGATCCGTTTGTCGTCGATCCGACGGCGCCGCTCGAGAAGCGTGTCGCCGAAATCGAACGCGCGGCCAGCTGCGGTTCGATCGGCATGGGTGGCGCGTTCGACTTCAGCAATCTGCCGTTCGGCCAGCGCAACATCTATCAGCTGGGCCTCGAGTTCTCGCAGGCGCTGTACGCCGGCGGCCGGATCGCCGCCCAGGAGGAACAGGCGCGACTCGCCCGGACGACCGCGGAACTGACGACGTCGCTCACGCAGGCGCAGCTGGCGCTCGAGGTGACACGCGCCTTCTACGATGCGGCGCTGGCCGATCGCCTCGTCGCGATTGCCGAATCGACCTACGCACAGGCCGAAGCGGCGTACGAGCAGACGCGCCTGGCGTTCGAGGCCGGACGGCAGCCCGAGTTCGAGCTGTTGCGCGCGCAGGTCGAGCGCGACAACCAGCGTCCGACGGTCATCCGCCGCCGCGCCGATCGCGATCTCGCGTACCTGCGCCTGCGGCAGCTGCTCGAACTGCCCGAAAACGCGCCCCTCGAGCTCGACGTCGACCTCGAGAATCCCGATCTGCCGCCGCCACTGCCGTTTGCCGAGGCCCTCGCCACGGCACGCGAGGCCGCGACCGAGCCGCCGCTGGCCGTCCGCCAGTCGGAAGCGCTGGTCGCCATCCGTGAACAGGCGCTGCGCGCCGCCCGGGCTGAACGCCTGCCCACGCTGAGCCTCACCTCGTCGCTGGCCGGTGTCGCTTACCCCGGCAGCGGCGCGTTTCCTGCGGCCGGCGACTTCCGGGCCAACTGGACGGTCGGTGCCGTCGTGCAGGTGCCGCTGCTGACCGGCGGCCGGCTGCGCGCGGGCGAGATGGCCGCGGCGGCCGACCTCACCGAGGCCCGTGCCGCGCTGCAGCAGACGCGCGAGCTGTCGGAGCTCGACCGCGCCGCCGCGCTGCAGGATCTGGCCGCGGCCGAGGCGCTCTGGGAAGCCAGTGCCGGGACAGTCCAGCAGGCGCAGCGCGCCTACGAGATCGCTGAACTGCGGCATCGCGAGGGACTGTCGACACAGCTCGAGCTGTCCGATGCCCGGCTCGCCCTTGAGATTGCCCAGGCCAACCGCGTGCAGGCGGCACGCGACGTCCAGGTGGCACGCGCCCGCGTGGCGCTGCTGCCGAATCTGCCGGCGGGCCTCCGATGAACTACGCCCGATTCATTCCGTCAGGAGTACTCATGTCTGCCCTTCATCGCCTTGCGCTGCCTTCCACCCTGCTTCTGCTTCCGCTCGCGGCAGCCGGCTGCGGCGCCCCGGCGGAATCGTCGCCCGCGGCAAACACCGAGGCGGCCGTCGTCCGTCTCTCGCCCGAACAGGTTGCCGTGGCGTCGACGGCCCGAATCTCGTCGGGTCCGGTCATTTCGGGTCAGCTGACGCCAGCGCGCGAAGCCTCGATTCGGGCCCAGGTCGGCGGTTCGATCGTCGCGCTCACCGTCGATCGCGGCCAGACCGTGCGCGAAGGCGCCGAGATGGCGCGCATCTCCGCGCGCGACCTCGAAGCGGCGCGCCGCTCGGCCGAAGCCGCGGTACGCTCGGCCGAAACGGCCCTCGACGTCGCCAGGAGCGAGGCCGAGCGGACGAAGTCGCTGGTCGACGGCGGTGCGCTCGCCGCGCGCGATCTCGAACAGGCGCAGAACGGCGTATCGGCCGCTGAAGCGCAGCTCGAGGCCGCACGCGCGCGCCTGACGTCGGTCGAGCAGCAGCTCGACGACACCATCGTGCGCGCGCCGTTCTCGGGCATCGTCAGTGCCCGACCGGCCAGCATCGGTGACGTCGTCGCGCCGGGAACGGAGCTGTTCACGATCATCGACCCGTCGAGCATGCGCCTCGAGGCGTCGGTGCCGTCCGACCAGGTGCCGCAGCTGCGGGCAGGCGCGCTCGTGCGCTTCACGATCCGCGGCATCCCCGGCGAGTTCACCGGCACGATTGACCGCATCAACCCGACGGCCGATCCGGTGACGCGTCAGGTGTCGTGCTTCGTCACGCTGCCGAACACGAAGGGGCAGCTCATCGCCGGGCTGTTCGCCGAAGGGCGCGTCGACAGCGAGACGCACGAGGGCCTGCTGGTGCCGATCGCCGCGGTCGACGAGACCGGCACGCGCCCACTCGTCACCCGTGTCCGCGACGGCGTGGCCGAGCGCGTGCAGGTCGAGCTCGGCATCCGCCAGCTCGACTCCGAGGTCGTCGAGGTCGTCTCGGGCCTGGCTGAAGGCGACGTCGTGATTCTCGGATCGGCACGGAACCTCGAGCCCGGTACGCCCGTCCGCATCGTCCAGTAGCCGCAGCACCGCGGCCACAGCAGAGGAACGGCCCTCATGTTCATTTCCGACCTCGCGATACGACGCCCCGTGCTCACGGTCGTGAGCATGCTCACGCTCGTCGTGTTCGGCCTGGTGTCGCTCTACCTGCTTCAGACCGACGAGTTCCCGGACGTCGCGGTGCCGATCGTGGTGGTGTCGACGCCGTACCCCGGAGCCTCGCCCGGCAATGTCGAGCGCGAAATCGTCGAGCCGATGGAGGAGGCCGTCAGCGGCATCAGCGGCGTCACCCGCGTCACGTCGAGCGCGCTCGACGGCTTCGCGACGATCCTCGTCGAGTTCGACTTCGACAAGGACCTGCAGGAGGCCACGCAGGAGATCCGCGACAAGCTGAACGAGATCCGCAACGACCTGCCTCCCGAGATGGAGGAGCCGATCCTCACCAAGGTGAATCCGGTCGACTTCCCCATCGTCTCGATCGCGCTGTCGTCCGACACGCTGTCGGTCGAGGACCTCACGGTGCTGGCCGATCCCGGCATCACGCGACGGCTGCGGGCCATCTCGGGCGTCGGATCGGTCGACCTGGTCGGCGGCGAAGTGCGCGAGATGACGGTCGACGTGAAGCCCGACGCGCTGGCTGCCGCCAACGTCGGCATCGGCGAAATCGTCGCGGCGCTCTCGACGCAGAACCTTGCCGCGCCGGTCGGCCGTCTGCTCGGCACACACGACGAGCGGACGATCCGCCTGAGCGGACGTGCCCTCAGCGCCGAGCAGTTCCGTGATCTCGTCGTAGCCACGCGCGGCGGCCGCATCGTGCGGCTCGGCGACGTGGCCGACGTCCGCGTCGGCGTCGAGGAGCCGCGCAGCGCCGCGATCTTCTCGGGGCGCGAAGCGGTCGGCATCGACGTGAAGAAGTCGAAGGGGCACAGCACCACCGCGGTCGCCGAAGCCGTCCTCGCCGAGCTCGACGCCATCAGGCCGACCCTGCCGGAGGGCGTCACCGTCGACGTGGTGCGCGACTCGGGCACGCGCGTGGCCAACTCGGTCTCGAGCGTCCAGCGGGCGCTGGTCGAGGGCGCCGTGCTCACGGTGCTCACCGTCTTCCTCTTCCTGAATTCGTGGCGCTCCACCGTGATCACGGGCCTGGCGCTGCCGGTCTCGGTCATCGCGTCGTTCATTGCCGTGCTGGCCTTCGGCTTCACGCTGAACACGATGTCGCTGCTCGGTCTGTCCCTGGCCATCGGCATCCTGATCGACGACGCGATCGTGGTGCGCGAGAACATCGTGCGGCACGTCGAGATGGGCAAGGACCATTACCGCGCGGCCCACGAAGGCACTGCGGAAATCGGCCTGGCCGTAGCCGCCACGACGTTCTCAATCGTCGTCGTGTTCATTCCGGTCGCGTTCATGGGCGGCATCGCCCAGCAGTGGTTCGCGCCGTTCGCGCTGACGATTGCCTGCTCGGTGCTCGTGTCGCTGTTCGTCTCGTTCTCGCTCGACCCGATGCTCTCGGCCTACTGGCCCGAGCCGCACCTGAAGCCGGAAGAGCGGACGTTCATCGCACGCTGGCTCATCCGCTTCAACGACTGGTTCAACGCGCAGGCCGATCGCTACAAGCGGGTGATTGGCTGGGCACTGCGCCACCGGCTCGCGATGATGGCCGTCGCCGCCGCCTCGTTCGTCGGCGCGCTGGCCATGCCGGCCATGGGCTTCCTCGGTGCCGAGCTCTTCCCCGTCTCCGACAACTCGGAGTTCACCGTGACAGTCGAAACACCGCCCGGATCGAACCTCGCCTACACGAAGCGCAAGCTCGAGGAGGTGGCCGCCATCGCCCGGTCGATCCCCGGTGTCCGTCACACCTACGCCACGGCGGGCGGGGCGACCGGCGCGGTCGACGAGGGCACGATCTACGTTTCACTCGTGCCGAAGAACGAACGCACGATGCACCAGGACGAAATCGCGCGGCTGCTGCGCGAGCGGTTCAGTGAGGTTGGCGGTGTCTCGGCGTCGGTCGTCACGAGCGGCTTCGACAACCAGAAGCAGATTCAGATCGAGATCAGCGGCCCCGACGTCGACACGCTGTCGGCGCTCGCCAATGAGGCCCTGGCCGTCGTACGCCAGGTGCCCGGCGCGGTCGACGTTGGCCTGTCGACGCGCGGACAGAAGCCGGAGCTCGAGGTGCGCGTCGATCGCGCCCTGGCCGGCGCACTCGGCATCCGTCTCGGCGACATCGCGCAGTCGCTCCGCCCGGCCTTTGCCGGCATCGACGCCGGCGACTGGGTGGATCCGTCCGGCAAGACACGCAACGTCACCGTGCGTCTCGCACCCGAGAGCCGCGGGCAGGCGGCCGATCTGCGGTCGCTGCCGCTGCTGGTCAACGGGCCCGAGGGCCCGAAGACGGTGCCGCTCGGCCATGTGGCGGAGATCAGGCCGGTCAACGGGCCGTCGCGGATCGACCACCTCGATCGTGAGCGCGTCGTGACGATTCAGGCCAACACGCAGGGACGCCCGCTGTCGGACGTGGTGGCGGACATCGAGGCCCGGCTCGCCGACACGCTCCAGCTGCCGCCCGGCTACCGCATCACGCAGGGCGGGCAGACCCGCGATCAGGCCGAGGTGTTCAGCCGCATCATCATCGCGCTCGGCGTCGCCGTGCTCCTGATGTACCTCGTGCTCGTCGTGCAGTTCGGATCGTTCCTCGATCCGCTCGCCATCATGTTCTCGCTGCCGCTGTCGCTCATCGGCGTCGTCGGCGCGCTCATGCTGACGGGCGACACGCTCAACATCATGAGTCTGATCGGCGTGATCCTGCTGATGGGCATCGTGGCCAAGAACGCGATCCTGCTGATCGACTTCGCGAAGTGGTCCGAAGAGAAGGGGATGCCGCGCCGTCAGGCGCTCATCGAGGCGGGCCGGACCAGGCTCCGGCCGATTCTGATGACGACCTTCGCACTGATCGCGGGCATGGTGCCGGTCGCGCTCGGCCACGGCGAAGGCTCCGACTTCCGTGCGCCGCTCGGTCGAGCGGTCATCGGCGGCGTCATCACTTCGACCCTGCTGACGCTGCTGGTGATCCCGACGTTCTACGACATCCTGGCCGGCCTGCGCGATCGCGTGCGCCGGCTCGCGGGGCGCGGGGAGCCCGCGCATGCCGCAGCGGTCGGCGCCCCGGTGACCGCGCGGTCGAGCGCGACGCAGTAGCACCGCGCCGCGTGCACCAGCACCCCGCACCCCATCTGTCTCCTATACACATCCGACGCTG
>QGVF01000092.1 GCA_003242705.1 Acidobacteriota bacterium | reverse complement strand
GGCGGGCGCCGACGAGGTCGCCGGCGAGGAAGTGGTCGAGCGCATCCTGGGCGGATGGACCGACTTCGACGCGGTCGTGGCGACGCCCGACATGATGCGCGCCGTCGGGCGCCTGGGCAAGGTGCTCGGCCCGCGCGGGCTGATGCCGAACCCGAAGACCGGCACGGTCACGACCGACGTGGCGAAGGCCGTGCAGGAGATCAAGGCCGGCAAGGTCGAGTTCCGGGTCGACAAGGGCGGCGTCGTGCACGCGCCCATCGGCAAGATTTCGTTCGAGGCGGATCGGCTCGTGGCCAACGCCCGCGCGCTCGTCGAGTCGGTGGTGCGGGCGAAGCCGGCTGCGGCCAAGGGGCGCTACATCCGGAGCGTGACGCTGACGTCGACGATGGGTCCCGGCGTGCCGATCGATGCGGCCAACGTGGACGCGCTCGTGAAGCACTGAGGGAGAACGGCAATGGCAGTCAGCAGAGCCCAGAAGGAACAGCAGCTCGGCGAGCTCGAGGCCGCCTTCAAGGAAGCGCACACGGCCGTGCTCGTCGACTTCCGCGGCATCACCGTGCCGCAGGTGACCGAGCTGCGCCGGCAGATCCGCGCCGCCGGCGGCAGCTACCGCGTGGTCAAGAACACGCTCGCGCGCCGGGCCGTGGCCGGGACGCCGTTCGAGGCGTTCACCTCGCAGTTCGTCGGGACGACGGCCGTCGTGTCGACGTCGACCGACCCGGTCGCCGTCGCGCGCGCGCTCACCGAGTTCGCGAAGACGACGCCGGCCGTCGTGATCAAGGGCGCCGTCGTGCAGGGGCAGCCGGCCTCGGCGGCCGAGGTCGTCGACCTGGCGAACCTGCCGAGCCGCGAGGAGCTGCTCGGCAAGCTGCTCTACGTGCTGCAGGCACCGATGCAGAACTTCGTCTCGGTGCTCGCGGCCGTGCCGCGTGACCTGATGACGGTGCTCACGCAGGTGGAGAAGAAGAAGCAGAGCGAGGGCTAGCGGCCTGCGGGCCGGGCTGGTTCACGCCGGAGAGATCGGACGGATTCGTCGAGGAGAAGGAAAGCAATGGCCGAAGTGACGCAGCAGCAGGTGGTGGACTACATCAAGGGGATCTCGGTGCTCGAGCTGTCGCAGCTCGTCAAGACGCTCGAGGCCGAGCTCGGCGTGAGCGCGGCGGCGGCGGTGGCCGTGGCGGCGCCCGCGGCGGGCGGCGGGGCGGCCGCGGCGGCGGCGGCCGAGGAAAAGACCGAGTTCGACGTCATCCTGACCGACGTCGGCGGCAACAAGATCAACACGATCAAGGTCGTGCGCGAGGTGACGAGCCTCGGGCTGAAGGAAGCCAAGGACCTGGTCGAGTCGGCGCCCAAGCCGATCAAGGAGGGCGTCTCGAAGGACGAGGCCGAGGCCATCAAGAAGAAGTTCGAAGAGGCCGGGGCCAAGGTCGAGATCAAGTAGGCCGCCGTCACGGCAGTCCCTTCGACGACCGCCGGCCGGTGGCCGGCGGTCGGCAGTTTTTTCGATCGCGTACCCGGCGGGCGGGGCGAGCGGCAGCATCGCTCGGCGGGAACCGTCGGGTGCGGGTGTCGCGGGCCGGCCGCGACACCGCCGTCTGACGGGGGGGCGGGTTCCCCGTCGCCGCAGGAAGTCCCGAGGGTCACTGAATGAGCAGCCTGCCCAAGAACGTCTACCGCGAACGCATCGATTTCTCGAAGATCAAGACGACGATCCCGATCCCGAATCTCCTCGAGATTCAGCGGAAGTCGTACGAGCGGTTCCTGCAGATGAACCGCCTGCCGTCCGAGCGCGAGGACGTGGGCTTGCAGGCGGTCTTCAAGTCGGTCTTCCCGATCAGTGACTTCCGCGAGAACTCGTCGCTCGAGTTCATCGAGTACTCGATCGGCAACTGGGAGTGCAAGTGCGGCCGGCTCGCCGGGCTCGAGCACCTGCGCGCGAAGTGTCACAACTGCGACACCGTGCTGGTGGCCGATCCGTACAGCGAGGGGGCGGTCATCTGCCCGTCGTGCGGCGCGGCCAACGAGGCGCGCGGCGACGTCTGCGACCTGTGCGGCACGACGGTCCAGCTGAAGCTCAAGTACGACGTCGACGAGTGCCAGGAGCGCGGCATGACGTACGCCGTGCCGCTCAAGGTCACGATCCGGCTCGTCGTCTGGAACAAGGACCCGGAGACCGGCGTCAAGACCATCCGCGACATCAAGGAGCAGGAGGTCTACTTCGGCGACATCCCGCTGATGACGGACCACGGGACGTTCATCATCAACGGGACCGAGCGGGTCATCGTCTCGCAGCTGCACCGGTCGCCCGGCGCCTTCTTCCACACCGAAGACAAGCACCTCTTCGTCGCGCAGATCATCCCGTACCGCGGGTCGTGGGTCGAGTTCGAGTACGACGCGAAGAACCTGCTGTACGTGCGGATCGACCGCAAGCGGAAGTTCCTCGCCACGGTCTTCCTGCGCGCGCTCGGCCTGCGCAGCGTCAGCGAGATCCTGCGCACGTTCTACACGATCGACGAGCTCCGCTTCGACGGCGGCCGCGTCCTCTGGAAGGTCTCGGACTCGCTCGTCGGCCGCCGCGTCGGCCAGGACGTCGTCATCCCCGGCGCCGACCTGAAGATTCAGGCCGGCCGCCGCATCCGGCGCGATCACATCGAGGCGCTCCGCAAGGCGGGGGTCGAGACGATCGAGCTGGCCGATGCCGAGCGTGAAGGGGCCTGGTCGGCGACCGACATTGTCGATCCGAACACGGGCGAGGTGATCCTCGAGGCGAACGAGGAGCTCTCCGAGCGCGTCATCGCGATGGCGCAGGAGGCGGGCGTCGAGTCGATCGAGGTGTTCTTCCCCGAAAAGGACGACATCGGGCCGGTTCTCTCGCAGACGCTCAAGAAGGACCCGATTCAGAAGCACGAAGAGGCGCTGATCGAGATCTACCGGCGCCTGCGGCCGGGGGATCCGCCGACGCTCGACAGCTCGCGGAACCTCTTCGAGAACATGTTCTTCAACCCGCAGAAGTACGACTTCTCGCGGGTGGGCCGGCTCAAGCTCAATACCAAGCTCAAGCTGACGACGCCGCTCGACGAGAAGGTCCTGCACCCGGCCGACTTCTACGAGGTCATCAAGTACCTGCTGCGGCTGCGCAAGAACCCGACGCTCGTCGACGACATCGATCACCTCGGCAACCGGCGCGTGCGGTCGGTCGGCGAGCTGCTCGAGAACCAGTTCCGCATCGGGCTGGTGCGGATGGAGCGGGCGATCAAGGAGAAGATGTCGGTCTACCAGGAAATGGCGACCGCCATGCCGCACGACCTGATCAACGCGAAGCCGGTCATGGCCGCGATTCGCGAGTTCTTCGGGTCGTCGCAGCTGTCGCAGTTCATGGACCAGACCAACCCGCTCGCCGAGATCACGAACAAGCGGCGGCTGTCGGCGCTCGGGCCGGGCGGGCTGTCGCGCGAGCGCGCCGGCTTCGAGGTCCGCGACGTCCACCCGACGCACTACGGGCGCATCTGCCCGATTGAGACGCCGGAAGGGCCGAACATCGGCCTCATCTCGTCGCTGTCGACCTACGCGCGGATCAACGACTTCGGCTTCATCGAGTCGCCCTACCGGAAGGTGAAGGACGGCTACGTCGTCGACTACGTCCAGATCACCAACACGGGCGGCAACTCGAAGTACAAGATCGGCGACATCGTCCCGGCCGACGAGGTGGTCGGCGCCGACGGGCGGCCGAAGAAGAAGGGGATCGAGTTCGAGCCGTACTGCTTCTACCTTTCGGCGTGGGAGGAGGACCAGTACGTCACGGCGCAGGCCAACGTCGAGCTCGACGAGGACGGCCGCATCAAGGCCGAGCGCGTCAATGCCCGCCGCGAGGGCGACTTCATCCTCGCGCCGCGCGAGCAGATCGACTACATCGACGTCTCGCCGAAGCAGCTCGTCTCGGTGGCCGCCTCGCTCATCCCGTTCCTCGAGAACGACGACGCGAACCGCGCGCTGATGGGATCGAACATGCAGCGGCAGGCCGTGCCGCTGCTGCAGGCACGCGCGCCGTACGTCGGCACCGGCATGGAGTACATCACCGCGCGCGACTCGGGCGCGGTGGTCGTCGCGCGCCGGTCGGGCATCGTCGACTACGTCGACAGCACGCGCATCGTCGTGCGCGTCGAGGGCAGCGACAAGGAAGGGATGTCGCCCGAGATGGGGGCCGACATCTACAAGCTGACCAAGTTCAAGCGCTCGAACCAGAACACGTGCATCAACCAGCGGCCCATCGTCCGCGCCGGGCAGCGGGTGGCGAAGGGGCAGGTGCTGGCCGACGGCCCGTGCACCGAGCTCGGCGAGCTCGCGCTCGGCCGGAACGTCCTCGTGGCGTTCATGCCGTGGCGCGGCTACAACTTCGAGGACGCCATCCTCGTCTCGGAGAAGCTGGTCAAGGACGACTACTACACCTCGATCCACATCGAGGAGTTCGAGATCGAGGCGCGCGACACGAAGCTCGGTCCCGAGGAGATCACGCGCGACATCCCGAACGTGTCCGAAAGCTACCTGCGCGACCTCGACGAGAGCGGCATCATCCGCATCGGTGCTGCGGTCAAGCCGGGAGACATCCTCGTCGGGAAGGTCACGCCGAAGGGCGAGACGCAGCTGACCCCCGAGGAGAAGCTGCTGCGCGCGATCTTCGGCGAGAAGGCCGGTGACGTGAAGGACGCGTCGCTGACCTGCCCGCCGGGCATCGAGGGCATCGTCGTCGGCGTGCGGATCTTCTCGCGCAAGGGCATCGAGAAGGACGAGCGCGCGAAGCAGATCGAGGAAGACGAGCTCGCCGCGATGGAGAAGAACCTCCAGGACGAGATCCGCATCCTCCACGAGGAGACGAAGAAGCGGCTCGTCCAGCTGCTCGCCGGCCGGACGCTGCGCAGCGACCTGTTCGATGCCGACGGGCGGGAGCGGCTGCTCCGCAAGGGCACGACGCTCACCGACGAGACGATGGCCGACATCCCGTTTGCGGCCCTCGTCCGGGCGCGGGTCGAGACCGACGACCTCGGCTTCGAGGACGAGCTGCGGACGATCGAGGACCGGACGGCTCAGCGCGTCGACGTCATCCGCCGCGAGTTCGAGGAGCGGAAGGAGAAGATCCGCCGCGGCGACGAGCTGCCGCCCGGCGTCATCAAGCTCGTGAAGGTCTACGTCGCGATGAAGCGCAAGCTGTCGGTCGGCGACAAGATGGCCGGCCGGCACGGCAACAAGGGCGTCATCGCGCGGATCCTCCCCGAGGAGGACATGCCGTACCTGCCGGACGGCACGCCCGTCGAGATCGTGCTGAACCCGCTCGGCGTGCCCTCGCGCATGAACATCGGCCAGATCCTCGAGACGCACCTGGGCTGGGCCGCCCACGCGCTCGGGCTGTACTTCGCGTCGCCGGTCTTCGACGGGGCGACCGAGGACGAGATCAAGCACTGGCTCGGTCAGGCCGGCCTGCCGTCGTCGGGCAAGACGAAGCTCTACGACGGCATGACGGGCCAGGCGTTCGAGCAGGAGGTGACCGTCGGCTACATCTACATGCTCAAGCTGTCGCACCTGGTCGACGACAAGATTCACGCGCGGTCGATCGGACCGTACTCGCTGATTACGCAGCAGCCGCTCGGCGGCAAGGCGCAGTTCGGCGGCCAGCGCTTCGGCGAGATGGAGGTCTGGGCGCTCGAGGCCTACGGCGCCGCCCACATCCTGCAGGAGCTGCTCACGGCCAAGTCCGACGACGTGACGGGCCGGGCGAAGATTTACGAGGCGATCGTCAAGGGCGACGCGTCGTTCCAGCCCGGACTGCCCGAATCGTTCAACGTGCTCATCCGCGAGCTGCAGGCGCTCTGCCTCGACGTCGAGCTGCTCAAGACGCGCGGGCCCGAGGGCGGCGACGAGCCGCCGGCGGAGCAGCCGGAGCCCGAGCCGACCGATCCCGTAGTGGCGTAAGGGGAAGCGAACGATGAGACCAACGACGCAAGACAAGGCCCAGCTCACCGCCGACTTCGACGCGATCCGCATCAGCCTCGCGTCCCCCGAGCGCATCCTGCAGTGGTCGCACGGCGAGGTGACCAAGCCGGAGACGATCAACTACCGGACGTTCAAGCCGGAGCGCGACGGGCTCTTCTGCGCCAAGATCTTCGGCCCGGTCACCGACTGGGAGTGCCTCTGCGGCAAGTACAAGCGGATGAAGCACCGCGGCGTGATCTGCGACAAGTGCGGCGTCGAGGTCACGCAGGCGAAGGTGCGGCGCGAGCGGCTCGGCCACATCCAGCTGGCGACGCCCGTCAGCCACGTCTGGTTCTTCAAGGGGCTGCCGAGCCGGATCGGCCACCTGCTCGACATCTCGCTGCGGGACCTCGAGCGCATCCTGTACTTCGAGGCCTACGTCGTCACCGACGCCGGCGAGACCGACCTGAAGGAGAAGCAGCTGCTCACCGAGGAGCAGTACCGGCAGGAGCGGGAGCGCTGGGGCTTCAAGTTCAAGGCCCAGATGGGCGCCGAGGCCATCAAGGAGATGCTCCGGCGCGTCAACGTGGAGCGGCTCGCCGAGGAGCTCCGCGAGAAGATGCGCAACGAGCCGTCGGCGCAGAAGAAGCTGAAGTACGCCAAGCGGCTGAAGGTCGTCGATGCGTTCCGGCGCTCGAACAACCGGCCGGAGTGGATGATTCTCGACGTCATCCCGGTCATCCCGCCCGAGCTGCGGCCGCTCGTGCCGCTCGACGGCGGCCGGTTCGCGACGTCGGACCTCAACG
The DNA here is from genome assembly GCA_003242705.1 of Acidobacteriota bacterium. GTDB lineage: Bacteria > Acidobacteriota > Vicinamibacteria > Vicinamibacterales > SCN-69-37 > SCN-69-37. Next base: position 7,333 of record QGVF01000092.1, on the reverse strand, counting down.
ACCTGTACCGGCGCGTCATCAACCGCAACAACCGCCTGAAGAAGCTCATGGAGCTCAAGGCGCCCGACGTGATCATCCGCAACGAGAAGCGGATGCTCCAGGAGGCGGTCGACGCGCTGTTCGACAACGGGCGGCGCGGCCGTGTGCTGCGGGGCGCCAACAACCGGCCCCTCAAGTCGCTGTCCGACACGCTCAAGGGCAAGCAGGGACGGTTCCGTCAGAACCTGCTCGGCAAGCGCGTCGACTACTCGGGCCGCTCGGTCATCGTCATCGGACCGGAGCTGAAGCTGCACCAGTGCGGCCTGCCCAAGAAGATGGCGCTCGAGCTGTTCAAGCCGTTCATCTACAACAAGCTCGAGAAGCGCGGTCTGGTGTCGACCATCAAGCAGGCGAAGGAGATGGTCGAGCAGCAGCGGGCCGAGGTGTGGGACGTGCTCGAGGAGGTGATCCGCGAGCACCCGGTGCTGCTCAACCGCGCGCCGACGCTGCACCGGCTGGGCATCCAGGCGTTCGAGCCGGTGCTCGTCGAGGGCAAGGCGATCCGGATCCACCCGCTCGTCTGCACGGCGTTCAACGCCGACTTCGACGGCGACCAGATGGCGGTGCACATCCCGCTGTCGCCCGAGGCGCAGATCGAGGCCACCGTGCTGATGATGGCCTCGAACAACATCCTGTCGCCGGCCTCCGGCCAGCCGATCGCGGTGCCGTCGCAGGACATCGTCCTCGGCTGCTACTACCTGACGAAGCCCAAGGCGGGCGCGAAGGGTGAGGGGCGCGCGTTCGCGTCGTTCGACGACGTGATCCTGGCGCTCGAGAGCGGCGAAGTCGAGACGCTCACGCCGATCCGCCTGCGCTACACCGGCCGGCTGATCGACCTGGCGAACTCGCGCGACTCGCAGGACCTGCTCGACGCCGACGAGGTCACCGTCACGAACCAGATGATCAACACGACGGTCGGCCGCGTCATCTTCAACCAGGCGCTGCCGCCCGAGATGCCGTTCATCAACGGGCTGCTCAAGAAGAAGGGGCTGCAGCAGGCGGTGCGCTACTGCCACCTGCGGCTCGGGCTCGAGAAGACCGTCGAGATGCTCGACAGCCTGAAGACGCTCGGCTTCACCTACGCGACGAGGTCGGGCCTGTCGATCGGCATCGACGACATGGTCATCCCCGACAAGAAGGTCGAGTTCGTCCAGACGGCCCGCGACGAGGTCATCCGCGTCGAAGGCCAGTACCAGGAAGGCGCGATCACGAACGGCGAGCGCAAGAACAAGGTCATCGCGATCTGGTCGGAAGTCACCGAGCGGATTGCCGACGCCATGTTCAGCGAGATGGAGGCGCGCGACCGGACGGGGCGCAGCTTCAACCCGGTCTACGTCATGGCCGATTCGGGCGCGCGCGGCAGCAAGCAGCAGATCCGCCAGCTGGCGGGCATGCGCGGCCTGATGGCCAAGCCGTCGGGCGAGATCATCGAGACGCCCATCACGTCGAACTTCCGTGAAGGGCTCACGGTGCTCCAGTACTTCATCTCGACGCACGGCGCGCGCAAGGGGCTGGCCGACACGGCGCTCAAGACGGCCGACTCGGGCTACCTCACGCGGCGTCTGGTCGACGTGGCGCAGGACGTCATCATCCAGGAGATCGACTGCGGCACGCTCGACGGCCTCGACCTGCGGCCGATTGTCGACTCGGGCGGCGAGATTATCGAGCGCCTTAGCGACCGCATCGTCGGCCGTGTGGCGCTCGAGCCGGTGCTCGATCCCTCGACCGGCGCGGTCATCGTCGAGGCCGGCGGCGAGATCGACGAGACGCTCGCCGAGCGCATCGAGGACGCCGGTATCGAGCGCGTGAAGATCCGCTCGGTGCTCACCTGCGCCTCGCGGCGCGGCGTCTGCGCCAAGTGCTACGGCCGCGACCTGGCCACCGGCCGGCTCGTCGAGCTCGGCCTGGCCGTCGGCGTCATCGCGGCGCAGTCGATCGGCGAGCCCGGCACGCAGCTGACGATGCGGACGTTCCACATCGGCGGCACCGCGTCGCGGGTCGCCGAGCAGTCGACGCTGCAGGCGCGGCACAAGGGCACGGTCAAGTTCGACGGCGTCCAGTACGTGCAGGGACGCGAGAAGACCGAGACCGGCGAGTCGAGCGCGGCGCTCATCGTGATGAACCGCACCGGCTCGATCAACGTCGTCGACGAGAACGGCGTCGTCCGCGAGCGCTACTCGGTCGTCTACGGCGCGCACCTGAAGGTCCGCGACGGCCAGCAGGTCGAGCGCGGTCAGACCCTCGTCGAGTGGGATCCGTACACGTTCTCGATCCTTACCGAGAGCGGCGGCACGGTCCGCTTCAAGGACATCATCGACAAGGTGACCGTCCACGAGGACTTCGACGAGGTCACCGGTCTGTCGCGCCTGATCATCGTCGACTCGCCGGACGAGAAGAAGCAGCCGGCGATCGAGATCGTCGGCGCCGACGGCGAGGTGCTGCACCGCTACCACATGCCGTCGAACGCCCACCTCATGGTGGCCAACGGCGAGACGGTCTACGCCGGCGACGTGCTGGCGAAGATTCCGCGCGAGACGACCAAGACCAAGGACATCACGGGCGGTCTGCCGCGCGTGGTCGAGCTGTTCGAGGCGCGCAAGCCGCGCGAGACCGCGATCATCTCCGAGATCGACGGCACGGTGCGCCACGGCGGCGTCGTCAAGGGCATGCGGAAGATCCTCGTCGTGCCCGACGACGGCGGCGAGCCGCGCGAGTACTCGCTGCCGCGCGGCGTGCACGTCAACGTGCAGGAGGGCGACCGCGTCCGTGCCGGTGAGCCGCTCATGGACGGCCCGCGCAACCCGCACGACATCCTGGCCGTGCTCGGCGAGCGCGAGCTGCAGACCTACCTGGTCAACGAGATCCAGGAGGTCTACCGGCTGCAGGGCGTCAGCATCAATGACAAGCACATCGAGGTCATCGTCCGCCAGATGATGCGGTGGGTGAAGATCGAGGAGGTCGGCGACACCGAGTTCCTCATCGAGGAGCAGGTCGACAAGTTCCGCTTCCAGGAGGAGAACGAGCGCGTGCTCGCCCGGGGCGGACAGCCGGCCAAGGGCCGCCCGCTGCTGCTCGGCATCACGAAGGCGTCGCTGTCGACCGAGTCGTTCATCTCGGCCGCGTCGTTCCAGGAGACGACCCGCGTGCTCACCGAGGCGTCGATCTCGGGCAAGGTCGACTACCTGCGCGGCCTGAAGGAGAACGTCACGATGGGACGGCTGATTCCGGCCGGTACCGGGTTCGAGTACTACCGGAAGCTGCGCATCCCACCCGATGCGCCGCCGCCCCCGCCGCCGCCGTCGCCCGAGGAGCTCGAGGCTCAGCGGGAGCTCGACGACTACGCGGACGTCGACTTCGGCTTCAGGGACGAGGCGGACTAGCACCGTCGGTTCCTGTTCCGAACCTCACCGCCAGCGAGCGCTGCGCGCCCCGCACGGGCCGCAGCGCTCGTCGGCTTTCGGGGCCTCGAACACGCGGCCCGCAGCGCCGCCCGCGGTGCGCATCGCCCGCGGCGCTGCCGCCGGACGCTGCCGTTTTCGGGCCGGCGGCCGACAGGTCCGCCGCTGCCGTGCCCGCCGCCATCGTCTATACTCACGTCCTCCCATGACGACGCGGTTCCTGACGCTGGTTGCCCTGGTGATCGGCTGTACGGCCCTGGCGCCGGGCGGCATCGGGGCACAGGCACCCGGCAGCCCGCTCGTGCACGTCGATGTTTCCGTTGTCGACGATGCCGGCGTGCCCGTGCGTGGTCTCGGTCCCGACGACTTCGAACTGGCGGTCGACGGCGCCCCGGTGCGGCCCGCCGGCTTTTCTCCCATCGATCTCGCCCTGCCGGATCCCGCGGTGACCGCGACGCCGGCGCCCGGGCTCCTGGCACCGCGCCACGTGCCGTTCGACGTCGAGCGCAACGACGACCTGATCGACCGCTACGTCGTGCTGGTGCTCGACGACATCCGGCCGGCCGGCGACGACGCGGCAGGCGCGTGGATGGCCTCGACGGGGCTCGACGTTGCGCGTGCGGTCGTCGAGCGGCTGACTCCCGCCGATCGGGGGGCGATCTTCTTCACGTGGCTCGGTCGGCGGCAGGGCCTGACGGGCGATCGGGCGCGGCTGCTGGCCGCACTCGACGGTTTCGCGGTGCGGCCGGTGACGCCCGACCAGTGCGGGCCTGCCGGGTGTCTCGTCGACACGCTGCAGGGGGCGGCCGACATCCTGCCGGGGACGCCGCCGCAGCGGAAAATCGTGTTGTACATCAGTGGCGGCACACCCGTTCCGTCGCTGCCCGTGCCGGCAGCCGGCGCGGCGGCAGCGACGGCCGTCGAGCGCGTCTATGCCTCGCTGCAGCGCGCCAATGCCGTCGTCTACAGCATCACGCCGCCGGGTGTCGTGGCGGCCGCACCGAATGGCGCCGTGCCGCTGACCGAGGCGACCGGCGGGCGCGCGATGGTCGGCACGGTGACAGGCGCGCAGGTCGATGCGCTGTTCCGAGAGACGAGTGCGTACTACCTGCTGAGTCTGCCAATCGGCGGAGCGGACGGCGGCTTCCGTCCGATCGATATCCGGGTGAAGCGGCCGGGCGAGCACGTGCGCGTCCGCCCGGGTGTCTTTACGGTGACGGAGCCGGCACCGCCGGCGACGCTCTCGCCGCTCGAGGCGGCGCTCGTCGCGCCGCATACCGGCGCGACGCTGCCGCTCGGCGTGACAGCGGCGGTCTTCGCGGCGCCCGACGGGCGCGAGGCGGTCGTCAGCGTCGTGGCCGCCGTGACCGGCGCCGCCGCGTCCGGTGCGAAGAGCTGGCAGGCCGAGGTGGCTACGACAGCGTTCGACCTCGAGTGGCGGCCGCGTGCCTCGCATCGGCAGACGATTGAGGTCACGCCGCGGCCGGGCGCTCCCACGCTGACGATTGACGTCATCTCCGCGCTCGGCCTGCTGCCGGGGCGCTACGAACTGCGCGTCGCGGCCGACAGCTCGGGCCGGACCGGCAGCGTGTTCGTCGATCTTGACGTTCCCGACTTCCGGACGGCGCCGCTGGCCGCCTCCGGCGTGGTGATCACCACGCTGCCCGTGCCCTACACGGCGAGCGAGCGGCTGGCGGCGGTGCTGCCGGTAACGCCGACGACGCGCCGGGCGTTCCGCGCGGGCGAGAGCGCCGAGGCCTTCGTCCGCTTCTACCAGGTGTCGGGCGATCGGCTGCGCGACGTCGACGTCTCGCTGCGCATTGCCGACACACGGGGCGAGGGCATCATTCAGGGCACCGAGGTGCTGCCTGCCGCGCAGTTCACCGAGACCGGCTTCACCGACTGGCGCTTCGTGCTGCCGCTGGATCGACTCACGCCGGGCGAGTACCTGCTGACGATCACGGCGCGGGTCGACGGCGCGACCGAGGTCAGGCACGTGCGCTTCGGCGTCGTGCGCTGACGTGCGCGGCGCCCTGCCGGCGCGTGTGGCGACGCACCGGCGACGCGGCTTGCCCGGAGCAGGTCCGCTGTCGTAGTGTCCTGACCATTCGGACAGGTTGCCGACGGAAGAACGAGGACATCCCATGACGAACACGCTGAAGGTCATGCTGCAGATCTGCGCGCTGGCGCTTGCCTGTGCGGTGGCGGCCGCGTGCGGCGGTGCGGCGCCTGCCGATCGCGGGCGTCCGCTGGTGGGGGTGTCGCTGCTCACGCGGACGCAGACCTTCTACAAGGAGCTCGAGGACGCGCTGCGCGCCGAGGCGGATGCGCAGGGGCTCGATCTCGCGATCGTCGCGTGCGAGATGGATCCGGCCCGCCAGGTGGCGCAGTTCGAGGACTTCGTGACGCAGCGCGTCGACGCGATTCTCGCCGCGCCGTGCGACTCGACCGCGATCGTGCCGTCGATCGAAGCGGCCGCTGCGGCGGGCATCCCGGTCTTCACGGCCGACATCGCCGCGAGAGGCGGACCGGTCGTCTCGCACGTCGCGAGCGACAATCTCGAGGGCGGCCGCCTGGCCGCCCGCACGCTCGCCGAGGCCCTTGGCGGCGCGGGCGACATCGTCATCATCGACCATCCCGAAGTGGCGTCGGTACAGGATCGCGTGCAGGGCTTCGAGGACGTGATGGCCGGCTATCCCGGCATCCGCATCGTGCAGCGGCCGTCGGCAAGCGGCCAGCGGGCCCGGGCCATGGCGGTGATGGAAGACATGCTGCAGGCGCACGGTTCGCTCGCGGGCGTGTTCGCGATCAACGACGACACGGCCCTCGGCGCCCTGTCGGTCCTCGAGGCTGCCGGGCGCACCGACATCGTCATCGTCGGTTTCGATGCGACCGACGAGGCGCAGCAGGCCATTGCGCGCGGCAGCGCGCTGGTGGCCGACATCCAGCAGCATCCGGCCGAGATCGGCCGCACGGCGATTCAGGTCATCGCGCGGCATCTGGCCGGCGAGCCGGTCGAGCCCGTCGTCGCCGTGCCGGTGAGCGTCGTCGATCGCGACGCGGCGCGGCAGGCGGGACACGGGCCGGCTGACTGATGCGCCTGTCGGCCCGCGGGCTCACCAAACAGTACGGCGGCGTGACCGTGCTCGACGGCGTCGACCTCGACGTCGCGGCCGGCGAGGTGCGGGCGCTCGTCGGCGAGAACGGCGCCGGCAAGTCAACGCTAATCAAGATTCTCAGCGGTGCGGTGACGCCCGAGCGGGGCGAGGTGCGGCTCGACGGTGAGCGGCTGCCGCCGGGCCGGCCGCTCGAGATCCGCGCGCGTGGCGTCAGCGTCGTCTACCAGGAGCTGACGCTCGTGCCCGACCTGAGCGTGGCCGAGAATGTCTTTCTCGGCCGCGAGGACGGGCGGCCCCTGCTGCGACGCAGCGCCATGCGCGTGCGTGCGCAGCAGCTGCTCGACGAGCTCGGCGTGGCCGTCGATGCGCGGGAGCCGGTGCGCGGGCTGAGCGTGGCGCACCAGCAGATGGTCGAAATCGCGCGCGCGCTCGTCACCGAGGCGAAGGTGCTCATCCTCGACGAGCCGTCGGCTTCGCTGTCGGCGCATGAAGTCGACACGCTGATGGCCGTCGTCGCACGGCTGCGCGCCCGCGGCCTGGCGATTGTGTATGTGTCGCACCGGCTCGAGGAGATCTTCCGGGCGTGCGACACCGTGACGGTGCTGCGCGACGGCCGGCACGTCCGGACCGACCGCGCGGCGGCGTTCACGCGCGAGTCGCTCATCCGCGACATGGTCGGGCGCGACGTGTCAGAGGAATTCCCGCCACGCACGCCCGCGCCGGGTGAGGTGGCCCTGGTGGTGCGGGGGTTGTCGGCGCCGCCGCACCACCAGGGCC
>QGVF01000091.1 GCA_003242705.1 Acidobacteriota bacterium | reverse complement strand
TTCTCGATCTGATGCTGCCGCGCGTCGACGGCATGGCCGTGTGTCGAGCCATCCGGCGCGGCCGGATCAATGCCGACGTCCCGATTCTGATGCTGACCGCCCGCCGCGAGGAGTCGGACAAGGTGCTCGGCCTCGAAAGCGGCGCGGACGACTACCTCACGAAGCCATTCGGCGTGCGCGAGCTCGTCGCGCGCGTCCGGGCGCTGCTCCGCCGGCCGCGCGCTTCATCGGGCGTGCTGGTGGCACATCCGGCGCCGGTCGAGGCCGGCCCGCTGCGGCTCGATCCGGCGCGGCGTCAGGCGATCCTCCACGGAGCCGCGATCGAGCTGACGCCGCACGAGTTCGACGTCCTCTATCTGCTCGCCTCGCACCCGGGTGTGGTCTTCACGAGGCAGATGCTGCTCGAGCGTGTCTGGACGAGTGAGGTTCACGTGACAGAGCGCAGCGTCGACACGCTCATCAAGCGCGTCCGGCAGAAGATCGAGGCCGACACCCGCGAGCCGCGCCTGATCCTCACGGTGTGGGGCACCGGCTACAAGTTCGCCGAGCTGGAAGGGTGAACGAGGTGCGCTGGTACCGCAGCCTCTACTGGCGGATTGCGCTCGGCTTCGTCGCCCTCGTGGCGACCCTGCTTGCGCTGCAGGGCCTGGTCTTCCTCTGGATGACCGGCCGGATGACGGAGATTTTTCCTGCCCGTTCGCCCGCACAGTACGCCGCGGCAATCGCCAGCGATGTCGGTGCCGCGCTGGCCGACGGGGCCGGGCTCGACCTGCAGGCGCAGCTGCGCGAGACGTACTCGAGTCCGTACCGCAGCTACGCCGTCGTGCTGGCCGACGGCCGGACCGTCGTGAGCGATCCGGTGCATCCGCCGGCGCCGCTTCTGCGGGCTGCCTACGCCCGGCTCCTCGTCGAGCGGGGCGAGGTCCCGTGGGACGGGGGCCGGCGGTCGCGCCGCGGCCGCTCCGGCACGTTTCCGGCCGATGCGGCGGGCCACGGTCTCTCCGATGCTCCGGTATCCGGCCGTTCCGCTGGAGCGACAGCCGGTGACGGCTCCTGGAGCGACGATCTGCTCCGGCCCGATCGGCGGGTGCCGATGCGCGGCGGCGGGCCCGGCATTCGGGGCGGTATCGAGTATGCCCGCGTGCTTCTCGACGGCGAGGTCGTCGGCATCGTGGCGGTGCCGCGCGAACTGCCGCCCATGTGGGTCACGCTGCGGGCGGTCGGTCCCGTGCTTGGCGCGGTGGCACTTGCGCTGCTTGTCGCGGGCACGGCTGTCGCGGCGCTCGTCATCTTTCGTCCCACGCGGCGCCGGCTCGGCCAGCTGCAGGAGGCGGCGCGGCGGATCGGTGCCGGAGAGCTCGGCGCGCGAGCGCCGGAGGCGGGCGGCGACGAGGTGACCGCCCTGTCGCGTGCCTTCAACGAGATGGCCGCGGAGCTCGAGCGCCGCACGTCGGCGCTCGAGTCGGCCGACCGTACGCGGCGCCAGCTGCTCGCCGACGTCTCGCACGAGCTGATGACACCGCTGTCGGCGATCCGCGGTTACGTGGAAACCCTCCAGATGACCGATCTGCACTTCGACGAGTCGGCCCGGCAGCGCTATCTGGGGATCGTGGCCGACGAGGCGGAACGGCTCGAGCAGATTGTGGGTGACCTGCTCGATCTGGCCCGACTCGAGGGAGGGGGCACGACGTTCCGCGACGAGCGCGTCGCCGTCGAGCCGCTGCTCGAGCGCGTACGCGAGCGCCACGAGCGCGTCATCGAAGAGCGGCGCATCACGCTTGCCACGAGAGCCGCCGCCGACGTACCGCCGATCCGGGGCGATCGCACCCGAATCGAGCAGGCGCTGCAGAATCTCGTCGCCAACGCCATCCGCCACACGCCGCCCGGCGGCCGCGTCGACGTCACGGTCGATCGCGACGGCGCCTGGATCGTGGTCGCCGTCGAAGACACCGGCCCGGGCATCCCCGAAGATCAGCTGCCGCGCGTGTTCGATCGGTTCTACAAGGTCGACGAGTCCCGCACCGGGACCGAGATTCCGTCGGGCAGCGGCCTGGGCCTGTCGATTGTCCAGGCCATCGTCGACCGGCACGGCGGCACGGTGACGGCGTCGAATCTGCCGGATCGCGGGGCGCGGTTCGAGATGCGGCTGCCCGTGTTCGACGATCCGGTCGCTTCGATCGGATAGGCTGTCAGAGGCCCTTCCGATGCGACCGCTCAGTCTTTCGGCCATTGTCCTGACGCTGTTTCTGGCGCTGCCCGGCGTTGCGCCGCTTGCGGCACAGCTGCCGCCGTACGGCGGCGCGCACGAGTTCGTCGAAGATCTCGCGCAGCGACGCGAGGCCACAGCGCGGGCGCTTGGGGCCGATACGGTGCTCATTCTGTGGAGTGCACCCCGCCGTGTGTATTCGGCCGACACCGACTACGAGTACCGCCAGGAAAGCAACCTGCTCTACCTGACCGGCTTCGACGAGCCCGATACCGCGCTCGTCCTCGTGCCCGGTCCCGAAGGCCATCGCGAGTTCCTGTTCGTGCGTGCGAAGGATCCGTTCGAAGAGCTCTGGAACGGGCCCATCCCATCCATCGAAGAGGTCTCGGCCCGTACCGGCATCGAGCAGGTTTTCCCGCAGGACGGCACGGAAGCGTTCGATGCGTTTTTCCGGGGATGGCTGGGCGAGGCCGACGAGACCGACGCCAGCCAGGCCGCCCGCGCCGGCCGCTCCGTGGCGCCGCGCCCGGGCACGCCGGTGCGCCTCATGGTGCTCGGTGGTCCGCCCGTCGACCTCGACGATGTGCGACAGCGGGAGTGGGTGACGGCACTGGCCGGCCGGCGGCCGCAGACCACAATCGCCGACGCGCGTCCGATCCTGCAGCGTCTGCGCCGCGTGAAGACGCCCTACGAGCAGCGCGTCATGCGGCGTTCGGTCGAGATTGCAGCCGAGGCTCACATCGAGGGGATGAAGGTCACCCGGCCCGGCCGGTGGGAGTACGAGGTCGAAGCGGCCATCGAGGCGCACTTTCTCCGCAGCGGAGCGATGTCGTGGGGTTATCCGTCCATCGTCGGCAGCGGGCCGAACGCGACGGTGCTGCACTACGTGAAATCGACGCGCCAGATGCAGGACGGCGAGCTGCTGCTCGTCGACGCCGGCGCCAGCTTCCAGGGACTGACCGGTGACGTCACCCGGACGTGGCCGGTCAACGGCCGGTTCAGCCCGGAGCAGCGCGACATCTACGAGATCGTGCTGGCTGCGCTGGAAGCGGGGATTGCCGCAGCCGTGCCGGGCGGCACGGTCACGGCCATCACTGACGCCGTGCGCGAGCAGCTCTGGCGGGGCCTTCTCCGCATCGGTCTTGTGGTCGATACCGATTCCGCGCGGAACCGTCGTGCCCAGCTCGACCTGTGGTTTCCCCACGGTCCGGTCCACGGCATCGGGATCGATGTCCACGAGCCCGTGGGCGAGCTCACGCCGGGTGTCACGTTCGTTGTCGAGCCCGGCATCTACGTGCGCCCGGAACGGCTCGCCCTGCTTGGCGACGACCCTGAGCTCGCTGCCATTGCCGACCGGATTCGGCCCGCGGTGGCACGGTATGCCGGCATCGGCGTGCGGATCGAGGACTCGCTGCTGATGACGCCAGCCGGCCCCGAGATCATGTCGGCGAAGGCGCCGAAGACGGTCGAGGCCATCGAGGCGATCGTCGGCACCGGACCGTAGGGCGGCCAGCCCGGTGAGTCGCGTCGGGCGCATCGCCCTCTGCGACGTGTGGCTGCGCCGCGCGCGGAGACGCACCGTCAGGAGGCTGCGGGGTCCGATCGCCGCGCGCTGCGTGCGACGGCGTCGTTGTACTGCGCGGACTGCCCCTTCGGGATACTCATCGACGTCCACGCCTCGCCGCGTGTCGCCCGGGCCGCGTAGACGATCTGTCCGACGTGATAGCTCACGTGGGCGAGCGCGCGAAGGAGCGCCTCGCCGGCGGTCAGTTCCTGCCGGCGAATGGTGACGCGCCGCTCGAGATCAGCCTCGCTCAACGCGTCGAGCGTCCTGAGCAGCACCGTCCACCCGGCGTTCCAGGCGTCGAGGATCTGGGCGCGCGTGGTCAGCTGCGGCTCGAACTCTTCGTCGCGCTTCCGCCAGGGTTTCTCGCCGTCGCTCTCCAGGAAATCGGTGAAGCGCGAGCGGAGGTTGCCGCCGATGTGCTGACAGATAACGGCGATGGAGTTGCTGCCCGGCGCGGCCGCCGTGAGGTCGCTGTCGGCAAGCTGGGCCATCGCGCCTTCACCCAGCGCCTTGTAGCGTAGAAACTCCGTTCGAATCGCTCCGACCATCGTCGTTCCCTCCGCAGGCCCGGCGCGCCGGATCCGGTCAGTCCCGGTGCACTTCGACCTCGAACAGCCTGGGCCAGTACTTGCCGGTCACGAACAGTCGTCGGCCTTCCCTGTCCCACGCAATGCCGTTGAAGACATCCACCCGATCCGTGCCGAGCTCCCGTCGCAGCGGACTGAAATCGATTCGGGCCGTGACGATGCCGCTCTGCGGATCGATGATGACGATTTCGTCGGTCTGCCAGACGTTGGCGAACAGTTCGCCGTCGACCATTTCGAGCTCGTTGAGGTTCGGCACCGAGAGTCCGCGTTCGCGCACGGCCAGGCGACCGACTTCGGCGAATGTTTCGGGATCGAGGAAGCGCAGCACCGACGTCCCGTCGCTCATGATCAGTCGACGGCCGTCGTGCGTGATGCCCCATCCTTCGCCGGGGTAGGAAAACGTCCGCAGCTGACCGAACGACGCGAGGTCGTAGACAAACCCGAGATTGCTCTGCCAGGTAAGCTGGACGAGCCGGTCGCCCCAGTCGGTCAGTCCTTCGCCGAAGTAGCGTGAATCCAGATCGATGCGCTGAACGACCTCGCCCGTTTCGAGCCTGACCTTCCGCAGGCTCGACGCTCCACGAAGCCCGGTGCTCTCGTACAGGAACCCGTCCCGGTAGATGAGGCCCTGCGTGAACGCTTCGGGATCATGCGGATAGGTGTTGACGATCGAGAAGCGGTAGCGCGCCGGAGGCGGTGTCGCGACTGCCTGTTCACTGCCGCTCGTGCGCGCGTCGCCGGCACATGCGGCGAGCGTCGTGAGCAATGCGGCGGTGGCCGCCGCTGATGCCGCGGCTCGCGGCAGTCGGAAGCACGGAAGTGTCGTCGGGCCGATCGTCAGCATGTCTGTCGGGCAGGTTAGCACGCGTGGCAGCGGCGTCCGACGCCCGTTGAGTCGCCCGCTCGGGTATGCTGCGGGTGGATGCGTCGAGGAGGCATCCGGACGACATGACCGATCGCAGCCGCATACGCCAGTCATCGCCCCGTCGACGCCCGCCGGCCACGCGCGTCTCGCGCGTCGTCGACATCATGCACGGACACCGGATCGTCGACGACTATCGCTGGCTCGAGGGCGACAACTCGGACTCGTCCGGCCCGGGCAGGATGACGCCCGAGGTGGCCGCGTGGACCGATGCGCAGAACGCGTGGACGCGCGAGGTGCTCGACAGCCTGCCGGGCCGTCGCGAGCTCGAGGAGCGACTGCGTCCCCTCATGGAGACGACGAGCGTCTCGGCGCCGATCGTGCGCGCGAACCGCTACTTCTACTCGCGCCGTGATGGCAGCCAGAACCAGCCGGTGATCTACTGGCGCGAGGGGGTCGACGGTCCGGATCGGGTGCTCATCGATCCGGCCGGGCTCGATTCGAGCGGACTCACGACCGTGTCGTGGATCTCGCCGTCGAACGACGGTCGGCGGCTGGCCTACGGCACGTATCGCGCCGGCGACGAGAACACGACGCTGCGCCTGCTCGATGTCGACACCGGCCGCCCGGATCCGCTGGTCATCGAGAACAAGGTTCAGCCGGCGCAGTGGCTGCCCGACGACACCGGCTTCGTCTACCAGAACCTGGCCGATGCAGCTGATCCGTACAGCGGCCGCGTGCTGTTCCACGCGCTCGGCAGCGATCCGGCCGACGATCCGGTGCTCTTCCGGCAGTTCACGCGCGATGAGAACGAGGCGCTCGCGACGACCTGGGGGCCGACCGGCAGCCTGTCGCGAGACGGCCGGTGGCTCGTGCTCGGCTACTGGACCGACACGCGTTCGAACGATCTCTGGCTCGTCGATTTCGAAGAATTCCTGCGGACGGGTCGCGTGAACCGGCGGCCGGTTTCGATCGGGACGCCCGGGAACGCGTTCGGCACCGTCGTCGACGGCGTTCTGCTGCTCCAGACGACGAAGGGGGCGCCGCGCGGGCGGGTCGTCGCCGCGCCCGTCGAGTCGCCCGACGAGGCGAACTGGCGCGATCTCGTCCCCGAACGCGACGAGGCCGTCATCGAGGCCGTGTCGCTCGCGCAGGATGCGATGGTCGTCACCTGGCTGCGCAACGCGTCGAACGTGGCCGAGGTGTTCGATATGACCGGCCGATCGCGCGGTTTCATCCGGCAGCCCGGCATCGGTTCGGTCGGGGTGACGACCGACGAGGAACGGACCGAGGCCTTTCTCACCTTCACGAGCTTCAACTATCCGACGACGATCTTCCGCGTCGACGTCGCCGACCCCTCGCGTCCGCCGGAGGTCTGGCAGCAACCCGATGTTCCGGTCGATCCTTCGTCGGTTGAGGTCCGTCAGGTGTGGTACCCGTCCAGGGACGGGACCCGCATCAGCATGTTCCTTGTTCACCGGCGCGGCCTGCGGCCCGACGGTACGAACCCGACGCTGCTCACCGGCTACGGGGGCTTCAACATCAGTCTCACGCCATCGTTCTCGGCGCCGCGGTTCCAGTGGTTCGACGACGGCGGGCTGCTCGCGATTCCGAATCTGCGGGGAGGCGGCGAGTACGGCGACGACTGGCACGAGGCGGGCATGCTCGACCGGAAGCAGAACGTCTTCGACGATTTCATCGCCGCCGCCGAGTGGCTCATCGCCGAGCGCTATACCTCGCCGGATCGCCTGGCGATTCAGGGCGGGTCGAACGGCGGTCTGCTGACGGGGGCGTTCGTCACTCAGCGTCCGGACCTGTGCCGGGCGGCCATCGTGGCCGTACCGCTGCTCGACATGCTGCGGTACCACCACTTCCTGATGGCGCGGTACTGGGTGCCGGAGTACGGATCGGCCGACGACCCCGCCCAGTTCGAGGTGCTTGCGGCCTATTCGCCGTATCACCACGTGCGACCCGGCGTCGAGTACCCGGCCGTCCTGCTGACGGCCGGCGAGCACGACACGCGCGTGCACGCGATGCACGCGCGCAAGATGGCCGCCGCGCTGCAGGCCGCCACAGCCTCCGATCCGGAGGAGCGCCCGATCCTGCTCTGGGTGGACCGCGACGCGGGCCACGGGCAGGGGAAGCCCCTCAATCTGCAGCTGCGGGACCTGGTCGATCAGCGCATCTTCGTCATGTGGCAGCTCGGGATGTTCGATCCCGCGTCAGCTGACGTGGGTGGCGGCGCGGAGCACCGGGTCGGCGACTGAGAGCACGAGGCTGCGCAGGGCCACCGGGCCGTCGGGCGGCAGGCTCGCGACGAATCGTTCGACTTCCTCCGCCGCGCGCTTCGATCGATGGCCGCCCAGGATGGCAGCGATCCAGCGCTGCGGCAGGAAGATGTCGCCGGTGCGCCTGACCTCGGGCAGCAGCGCCAGCGACGGCGCGATGAGCTCGACCGCGACGTCGGCGTGCAGCGGGTGGTGCAGCAGACGCAGCGCGTCGATGACATGGGCCTCCGGACGTCGCGCCGACGCGTCCCCGAGGCGCCGGATGAAGTCGAGACCCCGTCCGACATCCCCGGGCAGCGCCGACGTCAGGAGTCGCAGGCGCATGCGGAGATCGTCGTTGAGGCATCGGTCGGCCTGCCTGGAGAGGATCCACGTGCCGCGATCCGGTCGGCGCGCAGCAAGCTCGACGGCCAGCTGCGCCTCGTCGACTTCACCGAGCTGCAGGCCGTCAATCGTCGTCCGGTGCTGCCACAACCTGTCGAGCCAGTCGACGGTTTCGTCGGTGACCGCTACCGGCAGCAGGGCGCCGAACCACGACGCCTTCTCGCGCGCCGAACCGGCACGCGCGAGGCCAGCGCGCAGCGAAAGTTCGAGTGACGCCGCGGTCGCCGCCCGTTCCGCGTCGGTCAGCCACTTCCAGAACAGCTCGCGCACGTGCGTGAAAAGCAGGTGCCTGACGGGTTCGCGGGATTCGGAGTCGAGCGCCTCGACAGAGATCTCTAGCAGTCGCTTCGGCGCAAGCCGTCCGTCGAGCATCGCGTCCCACAGAGCGGCGACGACCGAAGCCCGCAGGCGCGGATCCCCGAGCGTCGTGCCGCCAGCCGCAAGTGACTCGAGCGACGCATCGTCGAGCTCGACCTTCCCGTACGCGCGTCCGAGACCGGCCGGCAGCATCCACGCGGGCTCGTCGTGGAGGTGAGGACCAACGGCTCCCGCCGATTCGAGACGAACCTCGACGACCTGATACTCGCTCGCCGTACCGCAGGCGACCTCGACGACCTGGGGCCACGTGCATCCGCTTCCCTGCCGATCACCCTGTTCGACGACGAGATGAGTGTCGGCCCCTTCGTCGTGAGTGCGTGCCGACAGCGTGGGGCGTCCCGGGCCCTCGATCCAGCTCCGACCCCACGCCTCGACGTCGAACGGGGCCGCGTCCGCGAGCAGCGCCGCGAGCTCGGGCCACCCTGCGCTGCCGAAGGCGTAGCGGGCCAGGTAGGTTTGCAGCACGACCCGCAGGCGGTCGGCACCGATCAGCCGCTCGAGCTGGCGCATCGCGATTGGCGCCTTGTGATAGAGCGCCGGTCCGTACAGCAGACCCGCGTCGTTCAGATTCTCGAGGGGTTGCCGGATCGGCACGGCGCCCCGGCTGCGGTCGAGCGCGGCGGCAGCGGGATGATGCCGGACGAAGAAGCGCAGGTCGCGGTCGACTTCGTCGTCTGCATCCGTCGCCGTAATCTGCGACGCCATGAACGCTGCGAAGACTTCCTTCAGCCAGACGTCGTCGAACCAGGGCATCGTGACGAGGTTGCCGAACCACATGTGGGCAACTTCGTGAGCGATGACGTCGGTGCGCCGCCGGTCCTGCGCCGGCGACGGTGACTCACCTGGGAGCAGCGCGTCGGCATCGTAGTAGATCGCACCGGGGTGCTCCATGCCGGTGAACTGGAACGACGGAATCAACACCACGTCGAGCTTCCCGAAGGGGTAGTCGATCGTCGTGTAATCCCGCATCCACGAGAGCGCACGGGCGTGCTCCCTGGCGATGGCTTCTGCGTGTGACGCGACGCGGCGCGCGTCGCCGGGCACGTGAAAGATCCGCATCTGTCGGCCATCGCACGCCACGGTGGTGACTTCGAACGTCCCGGCTGCGAACGCCGCCAGGTATGTCGGCAGAGGCGCCGTGCGGGCGAAGTGAATGCGTTGACGCTCCCCGTCGCGCTCCCGGAGCGCTTCGGCTGCATTGCCAACCGCCGTCCAGTCCTGCGGCAGATCGAGCGACAGTGTCCAGCGTGCCTTCAGGTCGGGCTGATCGAAGCAGGGGAACGTTTCCGATGCGCGTGCGGGAACGAACAGCGAGTACGCCAGGCCCTCGCGTCGATTGAGGGGATCGGAACCAGCCGTGAAATCGATCGCAATCGTGTTCCCACCCGCACGGAGCAGGGACGTCGCGATGACGATGTGTCCGTTTTCGATCGAGACGTCGCAGGCGACACCGTTGACATGGACGGTCCCAAGGTTCGAAGCCGCCGGAGCGAAGTCGAGTACGAGCGGTGCGTCGACATCGGCGAGTCGAAAGCCGAGCCGGATCCTGCCCGCAATCGGAGCCGCCTGGTCGCGCGGGAGTGCCAGGTGCAGGTCGTATTCGAGATCCGCGATACGTCGACGGCGCTCGCGGGCGCGGCCGTGCGTGATGCCGGCTGGTTCCATGCCGCACACGATAGCGCGGCCGGGTGCGCGCGGTGCGCGATCAGTAGACGACCGACGTCGACCTGGCGGCGAGCGTAGTGCGAAGCGACTCGTAGGCGCGGGCCAGCATGGCCGTCACTGCCTCCCAGTCGGGATCGGCGCCGCGGCCGAGGATGAGCTGGTAGGCCTGCGTCCGTTCGCTTGCCGCGCCGGAGGCGTACCCGGGCTGCAGGCCGAAACGCAGGCTGAGGTCCTCGTCCATGTTCGAGACCGCCTGCCGCAGGTTTCCGGGACGCGTCGCGTCGCGCGTCATGATCATCCAGTTCAGCTGGGCGCGGGCGACGCGCGGCGGCTCGAACGATGCCTCCTTCCACTGTCGCTCGATCGAGGCGACCTCTTCGAGCTGCGGGCGCACACGCTCGAAGCGGTCAATCATCAGCAGGAACTGCTGGATGGCTCGCGCCATCGGAAATGCGCTTTCGGCGGACCGGAACCACGACATCCGGTGCAGTTCGCGCTGATAGAGCGTGCAGTTGATGATGACGGCCAGCTCGTTGCGTGCACGGGCGGCCTGCCACGCGGCGGCCTCGTAGCGGGCTACCGCCGCCGGGTCGAAGTCGGCCGCGCCGGGCCCGGTCCGCGGCTCGGCATAGAACACCGTGTAGACGAGCAGCGCGACGACGCCAGCCGTGAGGAGCCTGCCGGGGCGGAGCATCGGGCGCGATTCTACGCGATTCCGGCTGGCGCGTGCGATGCCCGCACCGAGGGGCCACAATAGGTGGGACGCTGGTTCAGGAGGAGGCGCACGATGGCCAACGACACGAGCAACCGAGGGCAGCAGCTGCCGGTCACCGACGAACAGTGGCGACAGCGGCTCACGCCCGAGCAGTACCGGGTTCTCCGCTGCCACGGCACCGAGCGCGCCGGCACGAGCCCGCTCAACTACGAAAAGCGCCCGGGCCGCTATCGGTGTGCCGGCTGCGGGCAGGTGCTCTTCGAGTCGTCCACCAAGTTCGACAGCGGCACCGGCTGGCCGAGCTTCTTCGCGCCGGTCGACAACGACGTCGTCGGGCGGACGGAAGACCGGTCGTACGGCATGATCCGCACGGAAGTGCACTGCAGCCGCTGCGGCGGCCATCTCGGCCACGTGTTCGACGACGGTCCGGCACCGACGGGGCTGCGTTACTGCATGAACGGCGCCGCGCTCGAGTTCGAGCCGGCAGCGGGGGAGGACTGACCGTGCTGTTCGGGACGAAAAGACTCTCGCTGCCGACCGCGAACGAGGCGCTGAAAGGACGCGCGGAGCGCATGCGCGTGCCCGAGCGCCATCTTGTTCTCGGCACCCCGCTCGAAGGGCCGTTTCCGCCGCATCTCGAGCAGGCCGTGTTCGGTATGGGCTGTTTCTGGGGGCCGGAGCGGCGGTTCTGGCAGGTGCCGGGTGTCTACACCACCGCGGTCGGCTACGCCGGAGGATACACGCCGAATCCCGCCTACGAGGAGGTGTGTTCAGGGCTGACCGGACACGCCGAGGTCGTCCTCGTCGTCTTCGATCCGGCGGTCGTTACCTACCGCGATCTGCTGCGCATCTTCTGGGAGAACCACGACCCCACGCAGGGGATGCGCCAGGGCAACGACATCGGCACGCAGTACCGGTCGGTGATCTTCGCCTCGTCGGAGGAACAGCGCGAGCAGGCCGAGGCATCGAAGGCCGCCTACGCCCAGCGGCTGGCCGACCACGGCTACGGTGTGATTACCACCACCATCGCGCCGGTTCCCGACTTCTACTATGCCGAGGACTACCACCAGCAGTACCTGGCCCGGCATCCGAACGGCTATTGCGGGATGGGCGGAACCGGCGTGAGCTGCTCCTGAACGAGGCGGTGCGCGGAACTCACTCGCCTCCCGCCACCGTATCGCCGCACGACGGCCTGCGGCAGGGGAGGCGTGCGGCCGTCGCCAGCGTTGCCGTGAGCACCGCACTCGCGGTGCTGAACGTGATCGTCGGACTGCGGGCCGGATCGGTGTCGGTCGTGGCCATCGGTCTCGAGTTCGCCGGTGACGTCCTCGCATCGTGCGTCGTCTGGATTGGCCTGCAGATGGCCTCGCGCCCGCCCGATGCCAATCATCCCTACGGGCACGGCCGCCTGGAAACCGTCGCCGGTCTGTTCGTCGGCATCGTCCTGATGCTCGGTGGCCTCGGCATCATCGTCCGCTCGCTGGCCTCGCTGCGTGAGCCGCTCGTGCAGCCCGGCGCGGCAGCCATTGTCTCGATTGCGGCAGCCATGGCCGTCCGCACGGTGACCAGTGTGATCAAGTTCCGGCTCGCCCGACGCATCGGCAGCCTCGCGCTGCGATCTGACGCGTGGAACGATTCGGTCGACATCCTGTCGGGTGCGGCTGCCCTGACCGCCGTGCTGCTGGTCAGGTTCGAACCCGCGCGATTTGCGGCGGCCGACTCTTGGGGCGGGGCCGTTGTCGGGCTGATCGTCGCGTGGACAGGCGCGCGCCTCGCCCGGCTGGCGACGATCGATCTCGCCGACACGATGCCCGATCCGGGCATACTCGAGGATGCGCGCCGGGTCGCGCTCGGCGTGCCGGGCGTGATTGCCGTGGAGAAGCAGTTCGCGCGGAAGACCGGGCTGAAATATCACATCGATCTGCACCTCGAGGTCGATCCTGAGATGACCGTCCGGGAATCGCACCGGATCGGACACGACGTTCAGGCGAAGGTGCTGGAGTCACTGCCCTGGGTGGCCGACGTGCTCGTGCACGTGGAGCCGGCCGGCGGTGTGGGAGGCGCTGCGGAGCCGCTCTCGCCTGCGAAGCCCCCGCGTCGCTGAAGCGGTCGTTCAGTCGGCGAACGTGTCGCAGGCGTCGGGCCGCCCGGCTTCGAAGCCGCGCCGGAACCATTCCATCCGCTGTGCCGACGAGCCGTGCGTGAAGCTTTCGGGCGAGACGCGCCCGCCACCCATCCGCTGCAGTCGATCGTCGCCGATGGCCGCTGCGGCGTTGATGGCGTCGTCGAAATCGTCGGGTTCGAGGATGCCCCGCTGGCCGGTGGCGTGGCCCCACGCCCCGGCGTAGCAGTCGGCCTGCAGTTCGAGACGCACCGAGAGCTCGTTCGCGCGCGACGGATTCCGCTGCTGCGCCTGCCGGACGGCCGCCGCCGCACCGGTGAGCGTCTGCACGTGATGTCCGATTTCGTGCGCGATCACGTAGGCACGTGCGAATTCGCCGGGCGCCCCGAACCGGTCTTCGAGCTCGCGGAAGAAGCCGAGATCGAGAAACACGCGCTCGTCGGCGGGACAGTAGAACGGGCCGGTGGCTGAGCTGGCGAGGCCGCACGCCGACTCGACCGCATCGGTGAACAGGACGAGTCTGGCCCGCCGGTAGCCCGGCAGCAGGCGTTCCCACGTCTCCTGTGTATCGTCGAGGACGAAGGACACGAGATTGTACAGTTCGGCTTCCTCCGGAGACTCGACGTAAGGCTCCGTCGGCCCGGGCGCCGTCGACGGCCCCGAGCCTGAGTCGACGAGCGACAGGAAGTCCTGGCCGGTGATGAGCGAGAGGACGGCGAGCAGCAGCAGGCCGCCGAGGCCGATGGGGGCCGCGCGTCGCAGACCCTGACCGCGCCGGTCTTCGATGTCGCGGCTGCGTCCGCGTGGGGTCCATCGCATGGCTGCACGCCTCCGGGGAGTGGCGGCCACGATAGCACAGGGGGCGGTCGGCTGCGGCGGTGGTCCGCAGCAGGGCTGCCCGTGCTGAAACTTTCGCGCGGCCGCCGGGTTCTCGGCCGCATGCGTGTCTTCTCGCGCCCCGCCCTTACTGCTGCTGTTCTTCTTACCGTCGTTGCGGGGGCCTGGTGGTTCACGAGCTCGGGGCGTGCCGCCGGCCTGCCGGATCCGTCGAGCCTCGTGCCCGTCGAGAAGGGCCCCATGGTCGTGTCGGTCGTCGCCACGGGACGCATCGAGCCGATCACGACGGTCGAGATCAAGTCGAAGGCCAACGGCATCATCGAGCGCCTGCACGTCGATGTGGACGACGTTGTCGAGGCCGGACAGGTGCTGGCCGAGCTCGATCGCGAGAACCTGCAGGCGCGTCTGCGCGAGGCGCGAGCCGCCCTGCAGGCGGCAGAGGCGGCGCGCGACGGGGCGCTCGCCCAGGTGGCGAAGGCCGAAATCGAGGCCGAATCGCCCGAGGTGGAGCTGGCCCGCCGCAACCACG
>QGVF01000090.1 GCA_003242705.1 Acidobacteriota bacterium | reverse complement strand
CGGGAGGCGACCATGACGACGCAGACCGTTTCGCGCCGCGCGTTCCTGCAGGTGTCGGCCCTGGCCGGCGGCGGCCTGCTCATCGGCCTCTACGGCCGGCCCGGTGCCGGCGCGCAGGGCCCGCAGGGCGCACCGCTGTCGCCGCATTCGTTCATCCGGATCACGCCCGACGGCCTCGTCTACATCAAGGCGAAGAACCCTGAGGTGGGGCAGGGCGTGCGGACGATGCTGCCGATGATCATTGCCGACGAGCTCGACGTCGACTGGGCGTCGGTCCGTGTCGAGCAGGCGGAGGTCGATCAGGAGAAGTACGGCGTCCAGTTCGCCGGCGGCAGTCTTACAACGCCGCAGAACTGGACGCTCATGCGTCAGATGGGCGCCGCCGGACGACACCTGCTCGTCGCGGCCGCGGCCGCCACCTGGAACGTCCCGGCCGACGAGTGCAGCACCGCAAACGGCGAGGTGCGCCATGCGGCCAGCGGCCGCACGCTCGGCTACGGGGCACTCGCCTCGCGTGCGGCGGAGATGCCGCTGCCCGACCTGGCCACGCTCCGCCTGAAGGATCCCTCGCAGTTCACCATCATCGGGAAGCCGATTCCCGGCGTCGACAACCTGAAGATCGTCACGGGTCAGAAGCTGTTCGCGATCGACTTCACGATCGACGGCATGCTGCACGCAGTCTTCGAGAAATGCCCGGTGTTCGGCGGGCGCGTGCGCACGGCCAACCTCGATGCTGTCCGCGCCATGCCGGGCGTCCGGCACGCGTTCGTCGTCGAAGGTGGCGACGACCTGACGACGCTCGTCGGCGGCGTTGCCATCGTGGCCGACACCTACTGGCAGGCGAAGACCGCGCGCGATGCGCTGGAGGTCACCTGGGACGAGGGCCCCACGGCGTCGCAGAGCAGCGAAGCCTGGGCACGGCGGGCAGCCGAGCTCGGCCCGCAGCCGCCGGCCCAGTGGGTCCGGACCGACGGCGACGTCGACGCGGCGCTCGCGTCGGCCGCAAAGGTCGTCGAGGCGGCCTACTCGTATCCGTTCCTGTCGCACGCGCAACTCGAACCCGAAGTCTGCACGGCGCGCTATCGCGACGGCCGGCTCGAAATCTGGTCGCCGAGCCAGACGCCGGGCAACGCGCTGCAGGCGGTTGCACGCACGCTCGGGATCGATCAGACCGCCATCACCATGCACCAGCTGCGCGGCGGCGGCGGCTTCGGCCGCCGGCTGACCAACGACTACGTCGTTGAGGCGGCGTGGATCGCCCGTGAGGTGAACGGCGCGCCGGTGAAGCTGCAGTGGACCCGCGAAGACGACATGCAGCACGACTTCTACCGGCCGGGCGGGTTCCACTTCTTCAAGGGCGGCCTCGACGCAGCGGGCCGGGTCGTCGCCTGGCGCAACCACTTCGTGACGTTCGGGCGCGGCACCCAGGTCGCAGGTCAGGCCGGCCACACGGGCACGGATTATCCGGGCGGCTTCATCCCGAACTACGCACTGGGCCAGTCGCTGCTCGAGCTCGGCGTCCCGACCGGCGCGATGCGCGCGCCGCGCAGCAACGCCCTGGCCTTCGTGCTCGAGGGCTTCCTCGACGAGCTGGCGGCGGCTGCCGGCTACGACCCGATTGAGTTCCGCCTCCAGCTGCTGCAGCAGCCGCAGATTCCTCTGGCGCCGCCGCCAGGCGGACGTGGCGGCCGCGGCGGGTTCGGATCGCAGTTCGACGCGGCCCGCATGCGCGGGGTCCTCGAGCTCGTGCGCGAGAAGTCGGGGTGGAGGCGGCGCACCTCACTGCCGGCCGGACGCGGCATGGGCGTCGGCGCGTACTACAGCCACATGGGCTACTTCGCCGCCGTGGCCGACGTGAGCGTCGATGCGGAGCGGCGTGTCCGGGTGCACAACGTCTGGGTGGCGGGCGACATCGGCAGCCAGATCATCAATCCCACCAACGCCGCCAACCAGGTGGAAGGCTCGGTCATCGAGGCAATGAGCCATCTGATGAGCTGGGAAATCACGTTCGACCGCGGTCGTGCCGTGGAGAGCAACTTCCACCAGTACCAGCCGATGCGCATGCCGCAGGCGCCCGAGCACATCGAAACCCACTTCCTGACGACAGCCAATCCCCCGACGGGTCTCGGGGAGCCGGCGCTGCCGCCGGTCGTGGCCGCCATCCCCAACGCCATCTTCGCGGCGACCGGCGACCGGGTCCGGACGCTGCCGCTGGCGAAGAGCGGGTACAGCTGGGCCTGATTGGTCGACGAGCGGGCGGATCCCACGCGATCCGCCCGCCTGCATGCCTGCCGGCACCAGCCGCGGCGGTGTCACGACATCGCCTGATGCGCCTGGCGACTGTCGCCGCTCATCTCAGCTCGCGCTCAGGTCTTCGGGCCGGTCGACGTCACGCAGGACGCCCGGATCGTCGACATCGATTTCCTCGGGGGTTACCCCAAGCGTCCCCATGGCGAGCTTCAGTGTCGTCGTGTCGGGTTGATGGCGCAGGGGATCGACGAAGCGCCCCGGAAGCACGAGCGGGTGCCCCCGACGCCCGGCAAATCGTGGGACGACGGCCCGGCCGCGTGACGCTTCCGCGACGAGTGACGCGATCACAGCCGCCCGGACGAACGGCATGTCGCCCGGCAGGACGACCAGCACGTCCGGCGCGGTCGCAAGCGCGTCGAGCCCGCAGCGGATCGACGCGAACATGCCGCGGTCGGGTTCGGGATTGACGACCAGCGTCACGCGCGGGTCGCGGATGGCGGCGACCTCCGCGAACGCGTCGGCGTCGGCCGCCACGACCACCACATGGCGAAGGCCGGCCTCCAGGAGACTCTCCAGCGTATGCTCGAGCAGCGGACGGCCGTCTTCGAGGCTGGTCGTCAGCTTGCCGCCGCCGAAGCGCCGCGCCGCGCCGGCGGCGGGAACCACGGCCGCCGTGACGGTCATCGCGGCAGCAGGCGACGGGCGGCCATCTCGTCGTGGATCCGCTCAATCAGATAGCCGACCTCGTCGGCGGCGCGGAAGACGTGCTGCCATCCGGTGACCGCGCCGCGGCTCCACAGCACGACGACCTCGAGCCGTCGCCCTTCGCGATTGAACATCCACCAGTATTGTCCGGTGGGCTCGGGCCAGAAACATTCGGCGTAGCCGTCGCCGCCGGCAATCGTGTCGAGCGCGGTGAGCAGCGAGCGTACCGCACGGTCGGTATGCCAGCCGGTAACCGTCACCTCCTCGGTTCCCTCGCGGAGGCGGATGACGATGCATTCGGGAGTGGCGCTGTCGATCAGAACGTTCACGAAACCACCCGCTTCGGCTTATGAGTCCGGTGATGCTGCGGCCCGCCGGCCGGCGGACCGCTCGTCGTCCATATCAGATGACCGTGCCGTCGGGCACGATGCCGCTCTTCGGGATGATGACCACGCCGTCGCGCACGTAGTACATCGGGTGATCGACCCTGTCGGGCTTGCCCTCCGGCGTGATCACGACGTTGCTGCCGATGCGGGCGTTCTTGTCGATGATCGCGTTCTCGATCCGGGTATTCGCCCCGATGCCGAGCGGCGGGATGCCGCGTGCCAGGCTCTCGGCAGCCGCCTCGGCGGGCTCGTAGTCGTCGCAGCCCATCACGATCGTCCGCCGGATCGAGCTGCCGGGCCCGATGATGCTGCGGATGCCGATGACCGATTCGAAGATGCTCGCCTGCTTGATGATGCAGCCGTCCGAGATGATGGCGTGGTCGATCTGCGCGTTGTTGATCTTCGACGCCGGCAGGAACAGCGGGCGCGTGAAGATCGGCGACTCCATGTCGAAGAAGTTGAAGCGCGGCAGCTCGGCGGCGAGGTCCAGACTCGCCTCGAAGAAGGCGCGAATCGTCCCGATGTCTTCCCAGTAGCCCTGGAACACGTACGAGTACACGCGATGCGTGCCGATGGCGGCCGGGATGACGTGCTTGCCGAAATCGGTGAGGTCGTTGTCGAGCAGCGTCCGCAGGACGTCCCGGTTGAAGACGTAGATGCCCATCGACGCCAGCAGTCGCCCCTCGCCGTCGTCGTCGATGCCGAAGGTCGGGTAGGTGTCGACCGGCAGCATCAGCGATCGCTGCACGTCGGGATCGGTCGGCTTCTCGACGAAGCGCGTGATGCGCAGGTCGCGCTCCATCTGCATGATGCCGAAGGCGTGCGCTTCGCGCTGCCGGACCGGCGTGGTGGCGATCGTCACGTCGGCGCCGCTCTCGACGTGCTGCGCCAGGATGGTGCCGTAGTCCATCCGGTACAGCTGATCGCCGCTCAGCACGAGCATGTAGTCGAACTCGTGGTTGAGGAAGTGGACCATGTTCTTGCGCACGGCGTCGGCCGTGCCCTGGTACCACGAGGTGTCCGAATAGGTCTGTTCGGCTGCGAGCAGCTCGACGAAGGCCTCGGTGAAGTGGTCGAACTTGTAGGCCTGCGTGATGTGCCGGTGCAGCGAGGCCGAGTTGAACTGCGTCAGGAGGTAGATCCGGCGGAGGTCGGAATTGATGCAGTTCGAGATGGGAATGTCGACGAGCCGGTACTTGCCGGCGAGCGGCACGGCCGGCTTGGCGCGTTCCTTCGTGAGCGGGAAGAGCCGCGTCCCGGCGCCGCCCCCGAGAATGACCGAGAGCACCCGGTCGGTATCGGTGAAGATCTTTCCGTCGCCTGACGCCATCGCCCCTCCGTCCGCCGTACGATCAGCGACATTCCCCGCCCATCGTGAGGCCCCGTCCCCGCGCACCGCGGGACGATGCCTCGTCCGTTTATACAACGTCCCTGCCGGCGCGCGATCGGGCGCCAAGAGACAACTGGCGCCTGACCGATCGGTATCGGCCAGGCGCCAGCCTTGATGTCGATCCGGACGTGCCGCCGCGGATCAGAGAGTCGCCAGGAACTGCTGCGTCCAGCGGATGCTCGCCTCGGCGTGCTCGAGGTTGATCCGCTGCGCTTCGGGATTCGGGCCGCCGCGGCCGCGGCCGCCGCCACCCTGCCGTCCGCCGCCCGGTCCGGCCCCGCGCGCAGGCGCCGGCGGCACGGGCCTCGGCTTGCCCTGCTCGCACCGCGCCAGGAAGCGGGCGAACTCCCAGGCCGGCGTGCCGCGGAAGATTTCCCACGCCTCGGGATCGCGGTAGGCGAACGTCCGCGGGGCGTTCTGGACGATCACCTCGAGGTTGACGGTCTTCCCCGGGCACCGCTCGACGAACTTGCGGAGGTAGCCCTCCATGTCGATGTTGCCCTCGCCCATGCGGCACCACTGCACCTCAGTGCCGCGCTCCGACACCCAGACGTAGCTGTCGCGCATGTGGCTGGTGAGGACGTACGGCGCCAGGACGTCGAGCGTCAGGTGCGGGTCCTCGATCGTCCACATGGCGTTGCCCGAGTCGATCGTGGCACCGACGAAGTCCTTACCCGCTTCCTCGATCAGCCGCTGCAGCTCGCGCGCCTGCATGTCGCCGGCGTGGTTCTCGACGCTGATCTTCACGCCGGCGTCGACGACCTGCGAGCGGATGTTGCGCAGCACCCTGACGACCTCGTCGATGTGGCGATCGATGTTGGTCGCGCGATCGGCCTGCGACCCGAGGAAGCAGCGCACGAGCGGCGAGCCGAGAATCTTCGCCGCCTCGACCATCCGGAGCAGCTGCTCCTCGGCCGTGCCCGCCGCCTTGTCGAACGATCCCGAGGTCGGGCAGATCGAACGCATGCCCACTTCGAGGGCGATGCCGAGCTCGTCGGCACGGTTGCGGATC
Organism: Acidobacteriota bacterium; assembly: GCA_003242705.1. Lineage (GTDB taxonomy): Bacteria > Acidobacteriota > Vicinamibacteria > Vicinamibacterales > SCN-69-37 > SCN-69-37. Next base: position 8,830 of record QGVF01000090.1, on the reverse strand, counting down.
GCGCGCAGGTTGTCGGGCGCCAGGGCGACCTGCCAGTCGGAACTGCCCAGGAACCGGATCTCGCTGAACTGGACGACGTCGAGCTTCATGCGCGCGGCGAAGTCCAGAATCTGCATCGGCGTCCAGTTCTGCGCGCCGATGCTGAAGGTGTCGAGTCCCAGGCGCGGCCGCTGGGCCGGGCCCTGGAAGGCGACGCCCGCCGCTTCGACGGCACGGGCCGATCCAATCGCCATTGCTGCTGCTCCCATGGTCTTCAGGAAAGTCCGACGATCCGCTCCGTGGCGGGAGTACTGCTCGTTCATGGTGGGCTGGCTCCGGATAGCCGCTATACGATACAGCGGAGCACGATCGTTTCATATACCCGCCGGCTGGATGCGCGCTTGCCATCGCTCGACGGACCGGGCTTACACTGGCGTATGCCACTCGTCGAACCCGGCGCGATTGCTCCTGATTTCACGCTCAAGGACCAGAACGGCCGCGAACACCGGCTGTCCGCCTACCGCGGACGCCCGGTGGTGCTCTACTTCTACCCGAAGGACGACACACCCGGCTGTACCGCGGAAGCCTGCGACTTCCGCGACAATCTCCCGCGGTTCGATACGGCCAGCGTGGCCGTGCTGGGCATCAGTATTCTCGACGAGCAGAGCAAGGCGCGCTTTGCCGCAAAGCACGGCATCACGTTTCCCCTGCTCGCCGATGTCGACAACGCGGTCGCCGAGGCCTACGGCGTCTGGCAGGAAAAGACCAACTACGGACGGAAGTACATGGGTATCGTCCGCACGACATACCTGATCGGCGCCGATGGCCGCGTGCTGCGACGCTGGGACAGGGTGAAGGTGGACGGACACGCGGCCGAGGTGCTCGAGGCCGCCCTGGAGGCCGACCGATGACCCGCAGACGGCTGATCACCCTGACACTGACGTTCGTCGTCGCCATCGGCGCGGGCGTCCGCGCCCAGGGACCGACGAAGGAATCGATCGACGGTATCCGGAACTTCACGAATGTCGGCCCGACGATCGCCTGCGCGGGTGCGACCGAGGCCCGGGCGATGTCCGAAATCGCCCGGCGCGGCTACCGCGCCGTCATCAACCTCAGGCTGCCGGATGAGGAAGGCGCCAGCATCGACGAGGCGCGTGCCGCCGCCGAGGCAGCCGGCATCCGGTTCATTCACCTCCCCTTCGACAGCCGCAACCCGGATCCGGCGGCAGTCGATCGCTTCCTCGAAGCGGCAGTCGATCCGGCGAACCAGCCGACGTTCATCCACTGCGGCAGTGCCAGCCGGGTGGCCGCGATGATGATCGCACGGCGCATGCTCGTCGACGGCTGGGACGAGGCCCGGGCGCTCGAGGAGGCCTCGGTCATCGGTCCGCCGTCGCCCCAGCTCCAGAAGTTCGCGCTCGACTACGTCGCGTCGAAGAGAACGCAGTAGGTCGCGTCATTCGAGGACGACGTTCAGCGTGAGCGTGCGCCCGCGGCGGATCAGCACGTCTTCGGTGAACGACGGCAGGCCCTCGCGCCGCACCTCGATGCGGTGGCGCCCTTCGGGCAGCTCGATCGTCGCGACGCCACCGGTCGCCGCGCCGTCCCACGGCTCGCCGTCGATGTAGATCCCGGCGTCTGCCGGACGGATGCGCAGCGACAGCGTGCCGTAGCGCGCCCGCGCGGCGCGGCGCCGGTCGTCCCGGTCACGCTCGAAGCGGGCGCCGTCCTCGTCCGGCCCGGCGACATCGCCGCGCCGCCAGTCGCGGCCATACGGCTCTGGCGCCGGCGCCGGCGGCTCCGAGCGCTCGCCGGGCGCGAGCGGCTGCAGCGTGAATCGCAGGCGGTGATCGCTGCCGGGCCTGAGGTACAGGCGCCGCTCCTCGGTGCGATACCCCTCGAGGTAAATCGTGATCGTCCTGCCGCCCGGCTCTACCCGCAGGCGCTGGAACACCCCATCGAAGTCGTCGACGATGCCGGCGTAGTAGCCGTCGACGAAGACCTGCGCATGGCGCGGCTCGACATCGATACGCAGCTCCGCCACCTGGTAGCTGGCGTCGTAGAAGAAGCCCGGATACGGCCGCCAGCGATACCACGGGTCGTGCAGCCAGTACGGGTAGTACCCGAACGTGCCGATGAACACGACCCTGACCGGACGCCGGTAGCGCCGCTGGGCCTCGGCAGTCGACGGCAGCGCCGTCATCGCGACAACGGCAAGCAGGGCAACGATGAACACTCGAATGCGGGTGCTGACGCTCACGATGACACTCCCGGCAGGCGCCCGACGGCGGTGCAAGCGCAGTGCCACGGTACAGACCATTATTCGGCTTCGCGCGTGAGTCGTCAGGCCGCCCTGTGGTGACGCCCGGAGGGGACAGCCGCAGCCGCCGCCGGCGCCGCCCCGGGGAGCGCGCGGCGGCAACGCGCTAACATAAACAGACCATGTCGCTTAATCCCTCGCCGGAGACGGGCACCCGGCAGGACTTCATCCGCGAGATTATCGCCGCCGACCTCGCCAGCAGCCGCTGCGGGGGCCGCGTCGCGACGCGCTTTCCGCCGGAGCCCAACGGATACCTTCACATCGGCCACGCCAAGTCGATCTGCCTGAACTTCGGCATCGCACGCGACTTCGGCGGCACCTGCAACCTCCGGTTCGACGACACGAACCCGATTACCGAGGACGTCGAGTACGTCGAGGCGATCCAGGACGACATCCGCTGGCTCGGCTTCTCGTGGGACGACCGGCTCTACTACGCCTCGGACTACTTCGAACAGCTCTACCAGTGCGCCGAGTCGCTCATCGAGCGCGGGCTGGCCTACGTCGACAGCCTGTCGGGCGACGAGATCCGCGAGTACCGCGGCACGCTGACCGAGCCGGGCCGGAACAGCCCGTATCGCGACCGGTCCGTCGAGGAGAACCTCGACCTGTTCCGGCGGATGCGGGCGGGCGAGTTCCCCGACGGCGCGCACGTGCTGCGGGCGAAGATCGACATGGCGTCGCCGAACCTCAACATGCGCGATCCGGTCCTGTACCGGATCCGCCGCGCGCACCATCACCGGACCGGCGATGCCTGGTGCATCTACCCGATGTACGACTTCGCGCACCCGCTGTCGGACGCCATCGAGGGCATCACGCACTCGATCTGCACGCTCGAGTTCGAGGACCATCGACCGCTCTACGACTGGCTCGTCGCCAACAGCGGCCTGCCCGGCCGGCCGCAGCAGATTGAGTTCGCGCGGCTCAACCTCAGCTATACGGTCACAAGCAAGCGCAGGCTGCTGCAGCTCGTCGAGGAAGGGCATGTCGCCGGCTGGGACGATCCACGCATGCCGACGATTGCCGGCATGCGGCGCCGCGGCTTCACGCCGGAGGCGATCCGCCGCTTCGCCGACGAGATCGGTGTCGCCAAGCGCGAGAACCTCGTCGACGTCGGGCTGCTCGAGCACTGCGTCCGCGAGGACCTGAACCGCCGCGCGCCCCGCGCCATGGCGGTCCTGCGCCCGCTCAAGGTGGTCATCGAGAACTATCCCGAGGATCTCGTCGAGGAGATGACGCTCGCCAACCATCCCGACGATCCCTCGATGGGCACGCGCCAGGTGCCCTTCTCCCGCGTCGTCTACATCGAGCAGGACGACTTCATGGAGGAGCCGCCGAAGAAGTTCTTCCGGCTGGCGCCTGGCCGCGAGGTCCGTCTGCGCGGCGCCTACCTGATCACCTGCCGCGACGTCGTGAAGGACGCCGACGGTCGGATCGTCGAACTGCGGTGCACGTACGACCCGGCCACCCGCGGCGGCGACGCGCCCGACGGACGGAAGGTCAAGGGCACGCTGCACTGGGTGTCGGCCGCGCATGCGGTGAAGGCCGAGGTGCGCCTCTACGACCGGCTGTTCAACGCCGAAGAGCCGGGCGCCGGCGATGTCGACTTCCTCACCCAGCTCAATCCGCAGTCACTCGAGCGGCTCGACGATTCGCTCGTCGAACCGTCGCTGGCCGGTGCGCCGGCCGGCAGCCGCTACCAGTTCGAGCGGCTCGGCTACTTCATCGTCGATCCCGACTCGACGCCGGAGCGGCCGGTCTTCAACCGCACGGTGACCCTGAAGGACTCCTGGGCGAAGCTCGAGCGGCGCATCGGCTGACACAGCGCCCATCCGACGCGACCTGTGTACGGCGCGGGGCCGACCACGGCCCCGCGCGTCCCTACCCTACTTGACGGTGACGATCTGGACGCTGCCCTCGCGCCTGAGGACCTGAATCGCCACGTCGTAGCGGTGACGCTCGAGCCGCAGATCGAGTATCGCGTCACCGACCCGCAGGTCGAAGATCGACACCCACGGCAGGAACTCGGGCAGCAGCGCACGGTTGAAGACAATCTGGCCCGCCGCGACGTCGACCGTCAGCCCGAGCGAGCTCTGCAGCAGCATGAACACGCTGCCGGCTGCCCAGGCCTGCGGCGAGCAGGCCACCGGATAGAGGGTCGGGCCTTCGCCCGGCCGCCGCACGAAGCCGCACAGCAGCTCGGGCATGCGCCGCTGGTCCATGAACAGGCTCAGGTCGAACAGCCCGTGGAAGACGGCCGTGATCGCGTCGTTCAGGCCGTACTCGGCGAAGCCGCGGGCGATGAGCGCATTGTCGTGCGGCCAGACCGATCCGTTGTGGTACGACATCGGGTTGTAGCGCGCCGACAGCGAGCTGACCGTGCGGATGCCCCACCCCGAAAACATGTCGTCGGTCATCAGGGCGCCGGCAATCCGGCGCGCGCGCTCGGGCGTCGCGATCCGCCCGAACAGGCAGTGACCGGCGTTCGACGACCGCACGCGGCACGGGCGCTTATGGGCATCGATCGCGATGACGTACACGCCCAGTTCCTCGTCCCAGAACGTCTCGTTGAAGCGCACGAAGAGCCGGTCGGCCTTCGCCTCGAGCTCGGCGGCCCGGGCAGCCCGGCCCGTTGCCCTCGCGAGCGCGGCCGCCTGGCGCCACGCCAGGTGGACGTAGGCCTGCACCTCGCACAGCGCGATCGGGGCCTCGGCCAGCCGCCCGTCGGCATGGAACACCGAGTCGTGCGAATCCTTCCACCCCTGCTGAACAAGGCCTTCGGGCGAGTGGCGGATGTAGTCGATGAACCCGTCCCTGTCCGGATCGCCGTAGTCGTCGATCCAGGAGAGCGCCGCCTCGATATTCGGCCAGATGGAGTCGATGAACTCGCGGTCGCCCGTCCGCGTGAAGTAGGCGCCGGCCAGCACGACGAACAGCGGCGTCGCGTCGACGCTGCCGTAGTAGCGACCGAACGGGATCTCGCCGAGCGCGGCCATTTCACCCGTCCGGGTCTCGTGCAGGATCTTCCCCGGTTCCGCGTCCTGCGCCGGGTTGACCTCGGTCGCCTGCGTCGCGGCCAGGTAGGTGAGCACGCCGCGCGCGATGTCGGGATCGAGCCACAGCAGCTCGAGCGCCGTGATGATGCCGTCGCGTCCGAAGGGCGTGCTGAACCAGGGCACGCCCGCGTAGGGGTAGATGCCGTACGGCGTCTCCGACAGCATCATCTGCAGGTCGGCCATCGACCTTTGCAGCCAGTCGTTGAACAGTTCGTTGCCCGTCTCAATCCGCGGGCGCCGCAGGCGTGCATCGACCAGCTCGCGACGGGCTTCGACGTAGGCGGCATCGTAGTCGGGGCGCGGGCGTGCCGCCTCGCCGATCTCGCTCCGGACAATGCAGTAGATCGTCTCGGAGCTCTGCGGCGACATCGACACGCGGAACGTCGCCTCGTGGCCGCTGATCGTCGTCGGCGGCGGCGAGAACTCGATCCGCGTCCGGCGCATCACCCCGTCGAGCCCCTCGTAGCCGAGCACGATGTGATCGGTTTCGCCGATCGGATCGAGCACCTGGCCCCGCCGGGCCCGCGTCGTGCCGCGCACCTCGAAGATGTCGACGAAGTCGGCCCCGAAGCGCAGCGACAGCGAAAGCGAGACCGGCTCGAGCCCGTGGTTCGTCAGCCGCAGGCGCTCGTAGCAGGCCCCGTCCCAGAGGAACTTCGAGCGGAAGATGTGCAGGATGTCCCGCTGGAAGACGACGCCGTCGTCTTCCAGCAGGATGTCCGGGTTGGTCAGGTCGACGACGAGCACGTCGTTCTCGCCGCGGACCGACGAGCTGAGGAGCAGGGGACGCGCTCCATTGATCCTCAGATCGAGGTGCGACAGGAAGCGCGTGCCCTGGTGGTAGATCCCCTGCTCGCCGGAGCCGAACGGAACGATGTCGCCGAACCGGTCGAAGATCGCGAACGTGTCGCCGTGCTTGATGACGCGGGTGCGATCGTCGACCCGGGACGACCTGGCAAGGATGTAGTAGTGATCGTGAAGCCTGATGACGTCCTCAGGCACTCCTCACGCCTCCGGAACAGCGAGCACTTCCGTGTCCATGAGAACTCCGGGAGGCATCGCCGTACCGGTCTCGGCCAGCGCCTGGTACAGGCGCAGGTAATCGCGGGTCATGCGCGGGGCTGAGAACCGCTCCTCGAACACCTGCCGGCAGTAGCGCCGGTTGATGCCGTCGATCATCGCGACCGCCTCCACGGCTTCGTCGATCGTATCGACGATGAACCCGGTCAGTCCATGGTCGATGACCTCGGGCACCGAGCCGTGCCGGAACGCGATGACCGGCGTCCCGCACGCGAGCGCCTCGGTCATCACGAGCCCGAACGGCTCGGGCCAGTTGATCGGAAACAGCAGGGCCCGGGCGTTCGCCAGCAGCTCGTTCTTCTGCCGGTCGTTCACCTCGCCGATGAATTCGACGAGCGGATCCTCGAAGAGCGGAGCGATCCGCGTCTCGAAGTACTCGCGGTCGACCGCGTCGACCTTCGCCGCCACCTTGAGCGGGATTCCCGTGCGCCGGGCGATCTCGACCGCGCGATCGACGCCCTTCTCGGGCGAGATGCGGCCGACGAAGGCGAAATAGCTGCCCGGCTCCTCCCGGTACGTGTACAGGTCGAGCGGCAGCCCGTGATAGACCGTGCCCAGCCAGTGCGCGAACGGCAACGGGCGCCGCTGGGCATCCGAGATCGAGACGACGGGCATGTCGTCGAACTCTCGATAGAGCACCTGCAGGTCCGGAATGTCGAGCCGACCGTGCAGGGTGGTCAGCTGCGGCACGCCAAGGCGCCGCGACAGCGGAAAGTGCAGGTAATCACAATGGAAATGAATGACGTCGTACGTTTCGGCGTCCCGCGCGACCATCTCGAGCATCACGATGTGATGGGCCATCCGATCGACGGCGTCGGTGTCGAGCCGCAGCGACCGCGGAGTGACCGGCACGAGCCGGGCGCGGGTGACTGAGTCGCCACTCGCATAAAGCGTGACGTCATGGCCCTGACGGACGAGCTCCTCCGTCAGGTACGAGACCACACGTTCGGTACCGCCGTACTGTGCAGGCGGCACGCTTTCGTAGAGTGGCGCAACCTGAGCAATGCGCATTTTGCGTCCCTCCTGACCTTCCATCATACGGATCGGAAGGGGACGCAAGATTCGAACCGGGCCGGATCGCTCAGCGGCCGAAGCCGAACAGGTCGTCGCCGCGCTCAGGACGCCCGGAAAAGCGCCTCAGTGCGGATTTAGCCGCGAACCAGGCGAAGGTTTCGCCATGCCACCCGAGGCCCAGCGCGAAGTAGTGGAAGGGATAATTTCGGTGCATACCGATGTACGGCAGCCCGTCGGCTGCCGAGGCGATCCGCAGCGGCCAGCCGGCCGCAGCCGGGAGGCCTGAAATCACCGGATACCGGAGCGACAGTTCGTACATCAGCTGCCCGGTCTTCTGCACGAGCACCCGCTCCCGTTGTCGGGCCGGTACGACCGGGCCGACTGCCCCGGCAAACATCGCCCGATCGCCTTTCAGCCACCGGAGCCAGTGCGGTTCGGCGGTCGCCTCCGTGAAGAGCGCCGTCCGCCGGCCGGTCTGCCGTTTCATCGCGGTCTCGAGCGGCTCGGTGACCACCACGAAGGCCTCCTGCTCGCGGACGTGCCGCCGGAGCTGCCCGAACAGGCTGCCGGGAACGCCGGTGGCCACGTAAACCCCCGACGTCCGGATCACCGCGTCGGCCAGCCGAACCTCCGCCCGGTTCCGGTCGAACGTCGTCCGCCGTACCGGCGACGACTCGAAGATGCGGGCGCCGGCCGCCGCGGCGGCCTTCGCGAAGCCGAACGTCGCCAGCACGGGGTCGAACGTCGCGGCCGGGTCGGTGCGCATCCCGCCGGCGAGATCGAGCCCCAGGAGCGTGTGCAGCTGCGCCGGCTTGAGCCACGGCGCCTCGAAACCGGCCGCCCGCCGGGCGGCCTGCTCGCGCCTCAGGGCCGTCACCTGCGTGAGGTCGGCTGCACCGGTCACGAGCGTCGTCGCGGTCAGATCGCAGCGGATTTTCAGCCGACGGATGGCCGCCGCGAGCTCGCGGGCGCTCGTCCGCGCCACCCGCCACGCGGCCTTCGCGGTCCGCAGCCCGGTGGCCGCCGTCGTCGTCACGAACGACGGCGCCGGATCGCTCACGAGGCAGCCCAGGCCCGCCGCCGTCTGTCCCTCGGCCAGCCGGCCGGCTTCCACGAGCACGACGTCGAGCCCGCCGCGCGCGAGCACGCAGGCCGCGACGGCTCCCGTCAACCCGCCACCGATGACGACGACGTCAGCCTCGAGCTCGCCGCGGCACACGGGATACCGCGGACGCCTGGCCGACGAGGCCCGGTCGTGCCACCACGGAACGCCAAGTCGGGGCATCAGAGGGATAGTAGCGCTATTCAGCAGTAAGGTATGCCCATGCGCGGAGCTTCGAGCATCGCAGCCGGAATCGTCGTCGCTGCCGTCGCGGCCCTCGGG
>QGVF01000089.1 GCA_003242705.1 Acidobacteriota bacterium | reverse complement strand
GCCGGCGTGACCGTAGCGCCGGGCACGGTCGTCGAGACACGCGCTGCGCGCCAGGCATGGGAATACCGTCTCGTCGATCTGCCGTCCGGACAGGACGCCGCGGCTGCGCTCGACGAATCGGGCCAGGACGGATGGGAAGCCGTAGGCGTCGTGTCGGCGGGTGGGGGAGCGTCCCGCGTTCTGCTGAAGCGGCCCCGCTGACAGCGACGCCCGGCTGATCGGCTTGCGGGCTACCAGCGCGGTTCGCGCCGGTTGCCGCCGCGACCGCGACCGTTGCCGCCGCCGCCGCCGAAACTGCGTCCGCCGGCCGGTGGGCGGGCTTCGTTCACCGCGAGCCGGCGCCCGCCGAGCTCCGTGTCGTTGAACCGATCGATGGCCGCCTGCGCGCCTTCCTCGGTGGCCATCTCGACGAAGCCGAAGCCGCGCGACCGGCCCGTGGCCTGATCGCGCATGACGCGCACCGAGTCGACCGCACCCGCCTGCGAGAACAGATCCTGGAGCGTGCCTTCTTCCGCCGAGAACGGAAGGTTTCCAACGAACAGTCTGCGATTCATGCTTCCCTCTTCTCGTCCGCGCGAAGCGGGCGTACCGCGTGGAGCGGCGACTGGCGAACCCAGCCTGTGGACCATCCACGACACTGCTGCAGGAACGAACGGGGCGCGAAGCGAGGTCGGCTCCTGACGATACCGGCGGCTGTGAGCTGAGAGGTTCCCCCGCCGGGCAGCATAGCGGAGGCCGCGCGCCGGCACAACGGGGAGCGTTTTCGATCGCCGTCAATCGCGGTATGGTGTGCGCGGAGCATGCCGTGCAGGTGAGGATCATCGGGCGAGGCCGCGTGGGACGGGCCTTCGAGGCGCGGCTGGCCGAGCGTGGCGCGCTGGCCGGCGGCCGCCCTGACATCGTGCTGCTGTGCGTGCCCGACGCGGCCATCAGCGAGGTCGCGCGCGGCATCGAGCCCGGCCCGTGGGTGGCGCACGTCAGCGGTGCGACGCCGCTGGCGCACCTCGAGCCGCATCGCCGCCGGTTCGGCCTGCATCCGCTCCAGACGTTCACGTTGCGGCGCGGCCCCGAGCAGATCGACGGTGCGTGGGCGGCCGTGACTGCGGAAGACGACGACGGCCGCCGCGTCGGCCACGAGCTCGCGGGCCTGCTCGGGCTTCGACCGTTCGACCTCGACGAGTCGCGCCGCGTGCTCTATCACGCAGGGGCCGTCTTCGCGTCGAATTTCCTCGTTACGCTTCACCGGCTCGCCGTGCGTGCCGTCGAGGCTGCCGGTGCGCCTCCGGAAGCGCTCGAGCCGCTCATGCGACGCACCATCGACAACGGCTTCGATCTGACCGGTCCGATCGCGCGCGGTGATCTCGAAACGGTCCGTGCGCATCTCGACGCGCTCGCGCGCGACCTGCCGGACCTCGTCCCGGTCTACACCGAGCTGGCTCAGGCAACCCGACCATGAAGTGGATTCGTACCGTCCGCGCCCTGCGTGCCGCGCTCGATCCTCTCCGGTCCAGGGGGATCGGCTTCGTCCCGACGATGGGCGCACTGCATCGCGGGCACACCGCCCTGTTCGATCTCGCGCGGCGTGAATGCGGCGTCGTCGTTGCGAGCATCTTCGTCAACCCGAAGCAGTTCAATGACCCGTCGGATCTCGCGGCGTATCCGCGTACCGAAGCGGAAGACGGCGAACTGGCCGCCGCGCACGGCGTCGACGTTCTGTTCGTACCGCCGCCCGACGAGGTGTATCCCTCGGGATTTGCGACGCAGGTCACCGTTGGCGGCGTCGCGCTCGGTTACGAGGGGGCGTTCAGGCCGGGGCACTTCGACGGCGTTGCGACGGTGTGCGTGAAGCTGTTCGGCATGGTGCAGCCGGCGCGCGCGTACTTCGGGCAGAAGGATGCGCAGCAGGTGGCCGTGATCCGACAGGTCGTGCGCGATCTGAACCTGCCGCTCGACATCCGCGTCGGTCCGACCGTCCGCGACGACGACGGCCTCGCGCTGTCGTCGCGCAACGTGCGCCTGTCGGCCGACGAGCGGCGCCGCGCGCTCGCCATCCCGCGGGCCCTTGCGGCCGGGCTGCGTGCGTTCCGCGAAGGGCGGGATCCGGCCGCTGCCGCGCGCGAGGTGCTTGCTGCCGCCGGACTCGAGTTCGAGTATGCCGACGTGGCCGATTTCGCCGGTGAACCGACCCTGGTGGTGGCGGTCCGGGCAGGGGCCACGCGCCTGATCGATAATGTGCCTTTGCGCGATCCGCAGGCTGCCGGCCTGCAGGTCTGACGCGGTCGCGCGCCGGGGGCTCGAGAGATCCTATGGCTGACGCACCCGTTTCCCGGCTCGTCAAGCTCACGCTGCCCGACATTGCCGGCCGCCGGCGCGAGGGCGGCCGGCTGGCCATGGTGACGGCCTACGACGCGCCGAGCGCCCGGCTGGCCGACCTGGCCGGTATCGACATGATTCTCGTCGGCGATTCGGCCGGCACGACCGTGCTCGGTGGCGAGTCGACCGTGCCGGTCACGCTCGACGAGATGCTGCTCTTCACGCGCGCGGTCGTGCGCGGCGTGCGGCGTGCGTTCGTCGTGACCGACATGCCGTTCGGATCGTTCCAGGTGTCGGACGAACAGGCCGTCGCCGCAGCCGTCCGTCTCTACAAGGAAGGCGGCGCCGATGCGGTCAAGGTCGAGGGCGCCGGGCCGACGCTGTCGCGGATTCGTGCGATCGTCGACGCCGGCATTCCGGTGATGGGGCATCTCGGCCTGACGCCGCAGTCGGCGACCATGCTCGGCGGCTACCGCGCGCAGGCGCGCACGGCCGCCGCGGCGCGCCGGCTCGTCGACGACGCGATCGCGCTCGAAGAGGCCGGGGTGTTCTCGATCGTGCTCGAAGCCGTGCCGGCCGTTGTGGCAGAGCGGGCGACACGTGCCGTATCGGTGCCGACAATCGGCATTGGCGCCGGGCCGGGCTGCACGGGGCAGGTACTCGTCTGGCACGATCTGCTCGGGCTCACCGACGGTCACGTCCCGAAGTTCGTCCGCGCCTACGCGAACCTGTCGGCCGAGATCCTGCGTGCCCTGGAGGCCTACGTCGCCGACGTGCATAGCGGGGCCTTTCCGGACGAACGGCACACGTACGCGATGCCCGAAGATCAGCAGGTGCTTTTCGAAGCCGATCTGGCCGGCTCGGGTAAGTAGGACCGGGAAGCCCTGGTCGAGCTCATGCGCAGTGTCGTCGTCGTTGCCGCCGCGATCGCATCGGCCGCGGCAGCCGTGGTTGCGGGACCGGTGGTCGATCATCCGGCCGTGCAGGAGATGCCGGCGTCGGGGACGTCTGCCGGGGAGACGCGGGCGCGGTTCTCGGGGCTCTGGCGCTACAACGAGGAGTTCTCGATCAATCCCGCAACCGGGCGACCCGAACGCGCGCCGGCCGGCAGCGCGCCGCCGCCGCTGGTGCAGCCGCCGGCGAATCGCGTGACGCCGATGGCCGGGGCCGGTGCCGAGGCGGAAGTGATTGCGGCGTCGCCGTTCGGTCCTTCGCCGCGCGCCATCCGCGAGCATCGCGACATGGTGCGCGACCTGATGGAGATCGCCGAAACGCTCGAGCTGACGATCGACGACGACGCGGTGACGATCGAAGACGATCTCGAGCGCGTGCGGCGCTATCCGACCGACGGGCGATTCTACGAGTACCGGCTCGGGGCATCGGCCTTCCGCGCGCGGGTCTCGTGGGACGGCGAGCGGCTGGTACGCGAGATTCAGGGCACGTTCGGCTTCCGTATGCGCGAGACCTGGTTCCTGAGCCCGGAAGGCCAGCGCCTTTTCATCATCATGCGCGTCGACGGCATCGAGCGGAGCCGGCCTGCGGTCGGCGCCGATCGCGTGTACGACCGCGTCGAAATCGAGGCACGATGACGTCACGACCTGGCGCCCCTCCCCCGACCCCGTTTACCCGCTACCTGCTGATCCTTGCGTCATACGGCGTGGCGGTCTATCAGGCCACCCGCGGCCACTGGTTCGAGGTGGCCGGACTGGCCGGTCTCGGCACCGGCCTGATCCTGCTCATGCTGTCGGCGCCGATGGCCGGAACGCGGCGCCGCTCGACGTTCCGCTACGCGGCGCTCGTCTGCTTCGCGGTGACCGCCGCGGCGGTCGTCTACGTGTTCCAGCGCGACTACCGCTGACCGGCCCGCGCCGGGCGGCCGGGGGCCGGAAGATTCCTGGTGCGCCTGCCTGCGGGCGCTCCTACAATGGGCCAATGGCTCTATACGCGCAGTTCGAGACGTCGCTGGGGAACTTCACCGTCGAGCTCTTCGAGGAGCAGGCGCCGAAGACTGTCGCCAACTTCGTCGGCCTGGCCGAAGGCACGAAGGAATGGACGCACCCGGAGACCGGTGAGAAGCACCGGAAGCCGTTCTACGACGGCATCATCTTCCATCGCGTCATCCGCGGCTTCGTGATTCAGGGCGGCGACCCGCTGGGGCTCGGCTACGGCGGCCCGGGCTACCAGTTCGAGGATGAGTTCCACCCCGACCTGCGCCACGATCGCGCCGGCGTACTGTCGATGGCCAACGCCGGGCCGAACACGAACGGCAGCCAGTTCTTCATCACGCTGGGACCGACGCCGCACCTGGATCAGCGGCACTCGGTGTTCGGAGTGGTGACGGAAGGGATGGACGTCGTCGAGAAGATTGGCGACGTGCCGACCGGGCCGGGTGATCGGCCGCGCACGCCGGTCGTGATGAACCGCGTCCGGATCGTCCGGAGCTGAGGGGCCGGCAGCCGACGCGCCGGAGCGCGCATCGGTGCCGGAAACAGGACGGTCTACTTCCGCTCGCGGAAGTTGGCCGGGATCGCGACGTCGGACGCGTCGACAGTGGTGTCGATCGACAGCATCTCGTGCGTCGTCGTCATGATGCGGCTCCGGGCCTGAGGCTCGCCCCGATTGCCCATGATGCGGCGCCCGAGCAGGCCGCCGATGCCGCCGCCGCCCGACGACTGGCGCTCCTGCTGGGCCGCCTTCAGCTGCTCTGCGCTGCGGACCGACTCGAAGACGGTCGTGGTCGACAGCGGGGTGCCGTCGAGCTTCGAGCCCTCCTCCTGCATGCGCGTGGCCATGTTCGTGAAGGCGGGGTAGAGCGCCATCATGCCCGCCAGCTGCTGGATGTCGCCGATGAATGACTCGCCGTAGACGGCCTCAATGTACTTCCGGTCGAACGCGGCGAGCTCGTCGAGTGCCGCAATCCGCGGCGCAAGCCACATCGTCTGCGTGAGGACGAACCCGCCGCCTTCCTCGAGAGTCCGGCCCCTCTGGCGGGCCGTAATCGTCAGGACCACCTCGCGCGTGTCGTGGCCGAGCATCGACCGGCGCTGGCCGGTCTCGGTGACGTCGACGTCGAACTCGAGCTCAGCGCCGGCCTGTTCCATCTGCTCGCGATCCTCGGCACTGGCGTCGGCGGCTTCCTTCTCCGCTTCGGCCTTCGCCTTCTCGAACTCGGCGCGGAGCTCCTCGAACGTCTGTACGCGGTACTCGCGCCGACGCATGTCGAGGTTGTAGACGCGCCGTTCGTCGAGGTCGATGATCTGGCCGGTCTGGTTGTTCGTCGTCGCCTTGCGCGGGCCCTTGACGGCGACGGTCGACTCGACGCCCTCGCGCGCATTACGGCCGCCGAAGAACCGGACGACGCCGCCCAGGAACCCTTCGAGCGAGAACGTCGTCTTTTCACGGGTCTTCACGTCGGCCTGCAGCGGCGGCGCGACGAGAGCCGCGATAAGAATCGCAAGTGCAGGGCTGATGATCTTCTTCATGACTGTTCCTCCGGGCGACCGCCGGGCACGGCGCGTGCGCCCCTGACCCCATACCATACCCCGATGCGTCGTGAAGTTCGTGCCATGGTGACACTGGCCTGGCCCGTCATCCTGGCTGAAATCGGCTGGATTTCCATGGGACTTGTCGACGTCCTGGCCGTCGGCCCGCTCGGGCCGGCCGCGATCGCCGCCGTGGGCATCGGCTCGAACGTTTTCATGGCCCTGATGGTGTTCGGTATGGGCATCCTCTTTGCGCTCGATACGTTCGTCTCGCAGGCCTGGGGCGGCGGGCGCCTGGACGACTGCCGCGCCTGGCTCGTGTCGGGCGTCTGGACCGCACTCGGCCTCGCTGTCGTCCTGACTGGTGTCGGAGCGGCGGCGCTCGTGACAGTGCCCGCCTGGGGCATGGATCCGGACGTTGTCGTGCGGCTCCGGCCGTACTTCGGCCTGCTGCTGCTGTCGGTGGCGCCGCTCCTGCTCTATACGGTGTTCCGCCGCTACCTGCAGGCGCTCACGCTCGTCCGTCCCGTGATGTTCGCCATCGTCGCAGCGAACGTCGTCAATGCGCTGGCGAACTGGATGCTGATCTACGGGCATGGGGGCGCTCCGGCGCTTGGTGTCGCGGGCGCCGCATGGGCGACGTTCCTTTCGCGGGCGGTGCTGGCCGTGTCACTGCTGCTCGTGATCGTGCTGGTCGGGCGCCGGGACACGGTATCGCCCGGCGATACGCCGTGGCGACCCGAACGATGGCGGATTGTGCGCATCGTGACGTATGGCGTGCCCGCCGCGCTGCAGATCGTGCTCGAGGTTGGAGCATTCGCGCTGGCGGCGGTTCTGACGGCGCGGATTTCGGCGGCGGCTGCAGGCGCCCATCAGATCGTGATGCAGATTGCCGGCTTCTTCTTCATGGTGCCGCTCGGCATCGGATCGGCGGCGGCCGTGCGCGTCGGACATGCGGTGGGACGGGGCGATGCGCCGGCGGCGCGTCGTTCCGGCTGGACGGCGCTGGTCCTGACGGCCGGCATCGCCCTCGTGGTCAGCCTGCTGCTGGCCGGATTACCGAACCTGCTGCTGTCGTTTTTCACGAGCGACGCAGGCGTCCTCGCGGTCGGCACGACGGTGCTGATGCTCTGGGCGACGTTCCAGCCGTTCGACGCGCTGCAGGTGGTCGGGATTGGCGCGCTGCGTGGTATCGGCGACACGAAGACCCCGATGCTGCTGCATCTGGGCGCGCATTACGTGATCGGCCTGCCGCTCGGCTGGTATCTGGCCTTCGCGGGCGGGTGGGGCATCGTCGGGCTCTGGCTCGGGCTGGCCGCCGGGCTGGTCGCGGCCGGCGTGAGCGTGCTCGCCACGTGGCACTGGCGGAGCCGACATCTGGCCGTGGCCGCGCCGGAGGCAGCCTAGGCGGTGACCGCGGGCCGGTAGGTGCGCTCGACGTACTCGTCGATAAGCGCCTGGAAGTCGCGCGCGAGCTCTTCGTACGTGCCGCGCAGCGTCGTGGCATGCACGCCGTCGATGTAGACGGGGCAGTTGGGGGCTTCGCCTGTGCCCGGCAGCGAGATGCCGATGTTGGCCGCCTTCGACTCACCCGGGCCGTTGACGACGCACCCCATCACGGCCACGGTCATCGATTCGACGCCCGGATGCGTCTGCTTCCAGACGGGCATCATCGTGCGGACGTACTCCTGGATGCGCTCGGCCAGTGACTGGAACGTCGTCGACGTGGTGCGGCCGCAGCCGGGACAGGCCGTGATCGACGGCGAGAACGATCGCAGGTTGAGCGCCTGCAGGATTTCGCAGGCTGCGTAAACCTCTTCTCGCCGGTCGCCGCCAGGCCGCGGCGTCAGCGACACGCGGATCGTGTCGCCGATACCTTCCTCGAGCAGCACGCCCAGCGCCGTGGCGGTCCAGACGAGGCCCTTCATGCCCATGCCCGCCTCGGTGAGCCCGAGGTGCAGCGGCTGCGAGGTCTTCTTCGCCAGGTCGCGGTAGACCGCAATGAGGTCGCGCGGACGCGACACCTTGCACGAAATGATGATCTGGTTGCGCGTCAGGCCGGCCTCGAGCGCCAGCTCCGTCGACTCGAGCGCCGAGATCACCATGCACTCGTTGATGATCTGCTCGGACGTCTTCCCGAGGGCCCGGTCGGTGTTCTCCTGCATCCGGGCCATGACGAGCTCCTGGTTGAGCGAGCCGCCGTTGACGCCGATCCGGACGGGCTTGCCGTTGTCAACGGCAACCCGGCAGATGGTGGTGAACTGCTCGTCGCGCCGCCGCCCGGTGCCCACGTTTCCCGGATTGATCCGGTACTTGTCGAGGGCGCGCGCCGTTTCCGGGAACCGCGTCAGCAGCAGGTGGCCGTTGTAGTGGAAATCGCCGATGAGCGGCGCCGTGCAGCCGGCGTCCAGCATGCGCTGTTTGATCTCGGGCACGGCGGCCGCGGCTTCCGGCGTGTTGACCGTGATGCGCACCATTTCCGAGCCGGCCTCGGCCAGCTCGATGCACTGCTGCGCCGTCGCGGCAGCGTTGGCCGTTTCGGTCATCGTCATGCTCTGGACGACGATCGGGGCGCCGCCGCCGACCTGGACCTGGCCGACGCGCACGGGGACGGTGCGATGGAAGCGGAGCGGCTGCGACATCTTTAATTCTAATGATGCCATGGCCCGGAGAGCCGTGGCACCGGCGTAAGATAGCCCGAGCCCCCGTCGGGGGCGTCAGGCAGGAGGGAACCATGCGAAACGCACGTCTCGTCCTTCTCTTGCTCCTCGCCGTGGGCTTCGTCGCACCGGCAGCCGTTCTGGCGCAGGCGGTCGTGACGGCCGGTGACATCGACCGGCTGGAGGCGACGGCGGCCGACATCCAGCAGCAGATCGAGTCGCTGCGCTCGAGCGATCCGACCCTCGCATCGGAGGTGTCGGAAGCGTTGGCGGATTTGCGCGATGAAGTTGCGTATCTGCGCGTGAAGCTGCGCCGCGAAGGGACCGTGACTCGACAGGAGTATGCCGACATCCGCGATCGGCTCGAAACGCTCCGGGTCCGCGCCGACGGCCAGCGCGTCTCGGCGCAGCCGGTGCTCGGTCCGCCCGAGGTTCCGTCGACGACCAGCATTCCCGTCGGGACCGAGTTCGACGTCCGGCTGCAGACGCCGCTGGACTCCGGCACCGCGAAGGTCGAGCAGCGCTTCGAGGCGACGACGGTGCTCGATTACACGGTGGACGGGACGGTGCTCGTGCCCGCGGGCTCGGTCGTTCGGGGCTTCGTCAGCTCGGTCCGACCGGCGGGGCGGATCGATCGGCAGGGGAGCCTGACGCTGTCGTTCGACGAGCTTCGCATCGAGAACCGGAGCTATCCGTTGCGCGCGTCGGTGACGCAGGCCATAGACGGCAAGGTGACGGAAGACGTGACGCGGATCGGCGCCGGTGCGGCCGTCGGGGCGATTCTCGGCGGCATCCTCGGCGGGGCCCGCGGCGCGCTGCTCGGCGTGCTCGTCGGGGGCGGCGGGACGATTGCGGCGACCGATGGATCCGACGTGCAGCTGCCCGTCGGCACGATCCTGCGGGTGCGTCTCGACCAGCGCGTCGATCTCGCGCTGCCCGGGTCGTAGCCCGGGCGAAGCGACGGGTGGGGTGCGTGGCGGCCCCCGCGCACCCCGGTCAGGGGCCGTCGGCGATCGCTTCCGCGGATCGGTTGACGAGGCCACGCCGGCGGCGTTTCAGGAACAGGCCCTTTCTCGACAGGCCCAGCAGCTGGGCCGCCTCGCGGACGCGACCGCCGGTTGTGCGGAGCGCGTGGGCGATGAACTTCTCTTCGAGCTCCTCGACGGCCTGGCTGAGCGTCTGATCGAGCCGGAGCGTGATGGTCGGTCCGGCCGGCGCGGCTGCGACCGGCACCGTCGCCGCACGGCTTTCCCACCCGCGGGCAACTTCCGGGGCCAGGTCCCGTGCGGTCAGGACGGCGCCGTCGTCGGCCAGTGCCACCGCGCGGCGGACTTCGTTGGCCAGTTCGCGGATGTTGCCCGGCCAGTCGTACAGGAGCAGTGCGGCGACGAAGTCGTCGGCGAGCCGCACTCCTGAGCGTCCGCACTCGGCCGCATAGCGGGCGAGAAAGTACGAGGCGAGCGCGGGAATCTCGTCCTTGCGCTCGCGCAGCGGCGGCAGCATCAGCACGGCGCCCGCAATGCGGTAGAGCAGATCCTGCCGGAAGCGTCCGTCGCGCACGCTCGCATTGAGGTTGGCGTTCGTCGCGGCGATCAGGCGCGCGGTCACACGCAGCGGACGGCTCTCGCCGAGCGGCTGGATTTCACCGCTTTCGAGGAATCGCAGCAGCTTTGGTTGCGAGGCGGGATCGAGGTCGCCAATCTCATCGAGGAAGAGCGTGCCGCCGTCGGCCGAGCGGATGAGGCCGCCGAACGATTCGGCCGCGCCGGTGAAGGCACCGCGCTTGTACCCGAACAGCTGGCTTTCGACGAGATCGCGCGGCACGGTGGCGCAGTTGAACGGCACGAAGGGACCTTTGCGGACGCGGCTCTGCTCGTGCATGAGGCGTGCGAGCACGTCCTTGCCGGTGCCGGTTTCGCCGATGATCAGCACCGGCAGGTCGGTCGACGCCAGCCGGTAGGCCACCTTCAGCAGCTCGATCATCCGGGGAGAGCGGAAGACGAAGTTCTCGTCGGGCGTGGTGATGCCCGAGACGGGCCACAGATTGTCATCGCCGGGATCCTGTTCCGCCTCGATGGCCCGGCTCGCCGCGGCCTGGACCAGGTCGCCGATGCTCTTGACGAGCGAATACTCCTCGATCGAACGGATCGCGGCGATCCGGATATCGATGCGACGATCCGACCCGCGGATGCGGATGAGCGCGCCACCGTTCGCATCGATCTCCCAGTGCGCGGCCGGGTTCGGCAGGTAGTCGCAGTTGCCCGCGCTCTCGACGGTGGTGCGCGCGCGGAGGGGCGTGCTCTGCAGCAGCGACACGACGCGATGCGCCATGAGGTCGACCGCGTGGCCCGCGCCGAGCACGGTCGCCACGTCGGTGAGCATCAATGCCGCATCGGTGAGGTTCACCGGCGGGCGCGGGACCGCGACGGTCTGGTCGCCGGCAACACCGTCGTGAAGGCGCTCGATCCAGCGTTCGTGGAAGCGGTGACCGAGCGCCTGGGCGCCTGCACGGGCGCGCTCGAAGGGTGTCGGGCCGGCCTGACGGTCGCCGCGCAGTGTCGCGCACAGGGCGCGCGAGGCCTCGAGGACGATGAGCGGATCAACGGCGCTGCGCGGGCAGGCACGGAGTGCCTGTTCGAGGATCTGCTCGGCGGCCTCGTGATCGCCGATCTGCGCGCAGGCGCGTGCGCGGGCGCACAGCAGTGCCGTATGTACACCGCGGTATTCCCGTCTCGCCGCCTCCGGTGCCGCATCGTCGACAATGGCGAGGACGGTCTCCCAGTCCTGCACCAACTCGTGGTACGCACAGCGGGTGATCTGATGCGCGAGGTCGTACCAGGAGCGGGAGGGGAGGGAGTGATTCTGTCTATTCTCAGCTGCAGCTGCCTCGTAGTCGGACGCTTTGGCGAGTTCACGTTCGAAGAGAGCCGCCTGCATCAGAGTATCCAGTGCACTGAACTTGATGACAGGAAGTTCGGTACAGCATGAGACGGCCTGATGAAGAAGTCGAACTGCTCTCTCTGTCTTTCCGACCGCTGTCAAGATAGAGCCGAGATTCGTAAGGCAACCGGCATAGATAGGCAGAAGGCCGTGTGACTTGGCCAGTTCAACACCCTCAACCGCCGACTTCCTCGCACGCCGCAGGTTACCGGCATACAGTTCCAACCCGGCATCCAGCTGGAGAATGGCGCTTTGAACTGCAACCGGCGCAGCTGCGAGAAGTCTGCTGCTCAGTTGCAGGTGTCTCCGAGCGCTCACAGATAGCCCGCGGATGGCTTCCAGGCGAGCCACCACAAGATGGAGCGAGCCCAGGGAGAAAGCTGTTCCCTCGGCATGAGCCGCCTGTCTCACTTCAGACAGAAGCTTGACTGTTGAACGAGGTTCTTCGTACTGAGATAGCCGCGAAAAGAGAGCGATTCTGGCGCGGAAGACCTGCGTCTTGTTCTCCTCGGCGTGGACGGTCGCTTGGCGCAGACTCTGGATGGACTTGCTGACATCCCCCGCATCGAACGCCGCCATTCCCTGAACGATAAGGAGGTTGATGCGGGCATCGATGGAGAGATCTTTCGACGCCAAGTTCTTAGCACAAGCTTCGTCGGCTTCCCGAAGACGACCCTGCCAATAGAGACCTTCCTCGAACGTCGAGTGTCCAGTGGGGCTCACTCCGTCCTCCTAGGGAAAAATGGCTCGGGGCCGCGGACAATAGCAGATTCGACTGAAGTTGTCACCCCGGCGACGCCGGGAGAGTGAGTTCGGCTCGACCGAACGCTCGGCTAGTGCACCTGGGCCTTGTGAAGTTGGCCCCGACGTCGAGTTGGTGCGGCCGCTTGAAGAACGGAGTTGGATACGGACGACACGAAAAGCGTTGTGGAGTTTTCCACAATGCGCCGGTGATCGCGTTCCAGCGGGCGTTGTGAGCACAGAAGCAGGACCGCCAGCACGCTCACTCCGTCGAGTAATGGAAAGGCAGATACGTACCCTACAGGATGGGACAGCGTGCGGGCGACAGGACCAAGCTCCAACGTTGCGTCCGAGTTGAAGACTACTTGACTGTGCGCGAACGCCCACCCAGAGACACGTTCACCCACGGGGACTCGCGAACCAGCGAGGATCGACGAGGCACGACCCGAGCACCGAACGCAATGGAGTTCGTTCGTTTCCGGCTGCGGAAGTAGGAGGGCGAGCGAGTGAAGAGGAAGGATTCGCGACAAGTGGCGCTCGAGTGCATCGAAAGCCTGATCCAAACTGGTCGCTCTGGGGAGTTCTCGGCGAAGTTCGTTGAACTCCCGCTCTTCGGCCGTCGTGGCAGCGATAGCCTCCAATCGATCCGGAACTGACCTGGCAGCGGAGGACGACGCTTCACCGTTTTTCCTCGCCGCATCCTCGGCTTGGTCCATCGCTTCGAGTCTGTCCAGAAGGCGCAGAAACTCGTCGACGATCCAAGGATCGTATGCCTTCCCTCTCTTCTCAAGCAGGACTTGTTCAGCCTGCTGACGGCTGAGGCGAGGGCGATAAGGACGGTCGGAGGTTAGAGCATCGTAGCAATCTACGACAGCAAGGATTCGAGCGCCTAAGGGGATCTCGTAGCCCCTTAGTCCCGCCGGATAGCCTGAGCCGTCCCACTGCTCGTGGTGATGCCTGACTATCGGTTCTACCGGATAGGGGAAGTCGATCGACTTGAGAATGTCAGCTCCCACGTCGGCATGAACCTTCATCCGTTCGAACTCTGCCGCGGTGAGAGGACCCGGCTTGTTCAGAATGTATTCTGGGACTGCGAGCTTTCCTGTGTCGTGGAGCAGAGCGGCCGCTCGAATGGCATTGAGCTGTCGTTCATCGCGAATACCGAGGGCGTCGGCGAGAGCCATCGTGTACCGCTGGACGCGGCGGATGTGGCCATGCGTAACCTGGTCCTTGGCATCGATGGCGAGCGCCAAGGCCTCGACGGTGGATAGAAAGACCCGATTGAGTTCTTGAACTTTCTCCTGCTCGATCTCCACTCGCTTGCTCGACCAGCGGTACGTGAAGTACACGACCAGCATCAGCGGGAGGATTACCCCGATGAATGACAGGTCAATTCGCTGCGAGTTGACCGCCACAAAGACCGCGATCGAAGCGCCAGCGGCAAAGTTGATCGAGACTTCTCGAAAGTTGGTCCACCAGATGTGAAAAGCGGGAGCTGCCTGCTCCAGAGCGACGGCGAATGTCACCAGCCAGCTGTTGAACAGAAAGTACAGCGCGGTGAATGCACCAACAGTGAGCAAGAGGTCAGGATTCAGCTCAGCGGGTGCCGTGAGCGGCCCGTGAATTCCGGCTAGGCGAGCAGCCGCCCAGATCGAAAGGGCTGGGCCGGCGATGTTGAAGACAATCTGCTGCCACCGCAGGCGCTTGCGCAATAACGAGTCTTGTAGACCCATTACGGTCGCGTCGAGCGCAACGAGGACAGAGCCGACAGCCGGCCCAAATAGCAGGGTGCCCGCGAATGTAAACGTTTCTGAGATGGAGATGCTGGCCCGCGTGCCGGGCAGCTTTATTGCGAGCCAGCCGCTGCCAAATGTAAGAGCCGCTAAGGGCAGCCACTCGGCGTGGAACGACCAGTCCCGGGTGATGAGGTCGTATCCACTGGCGATGAGCACAGTCAGCCCTAGGGCAAAGACCACGAATACGTAGGCCTGAACCCGAGGTGCGAGAGGAGGACGAGCCTGGGCTGACATTTCACCGCTAGGTTGGAGGTTACCCCCTCCAGTCCCCTATCGGCCAGACGGGCGCTGGGTTTAGTTCTAGGTCCAAACGATGATGGTCTGGCGTCGCATCGGTCAGCTCCTATCAAGAAATATGCCGACTGTTTCGATCCAGGCTATGGCTTCCTGTTGCCCCAGATGATGGTGTTGCCTGAGATAACCCCTTCGCGGTTTCCCCAAATAATGGTGTTGCCCGTTACGCCGCGGTTACCCCAGATGATGCTGTTTCCGCCGAGGTCACCACGATTACCCCAGATGATCGTGTTGCCCCACAGGGTCGACCCATCGGGGCTGCCATCGCGGTTGCCCCAGATAATGGTGTTACCGCCGACGCCGTCCCCTCGGTTGCCCCAAATGATGGTGTTGCCGCCAACTCCGCCGCCGCGATTGCCCCTGATGATCGTGTTCCCGCCAACGCCACCGCCGCGATTGCCCCAGATGAT
>QGVF01000088.1 GCA_003242705.1 Acidobacteriota bacterium | reverse complement strand
CACCGGGGGCGAGGCCATCGAGAACCAGGACTTCGTCGCCGAAGGTTCCGCCGGTCGTGACGGGCCGGCGCGCGGCGCGCAGGCGGCTCTCGGCGTCCTCGGCGAGCACGAAGACGAAGTCACCCTCGGGTCCCTGGCGCAGCGCGCTGCCGGGCACCGACACCGCCGTCCGGCTCGCGCCGGTGCCCACGCTCACGCGCACGGCCGCTCCGGGCGCCAGCGTGTCGGCGGTGCCGGTGAGCCGGGCGCGTGCGACGGCGCTGCGCGTGTCGGGATCGACGCGGGCATCGAGTGCGACGATGCGCGCCTCGTGCGGCGTGGCGCTGCCATCGACGAAGACATCGACGACGTCGCCCGGTCGCAGCGTTGAGGCGACCTCCTGCGGCACGATGAAGTCGACGTGCTGCGCGTCCGACACGCTCTGCAGTGTCGTCAGCGTCGTGCCGGCGTCCAGGTACTGGCCGGGATGCAGGTCGGCCAGGCCGACGCGCGCGGTAAACGGCGCACGGATCGTCTTGCGCTCGATGATGGCCTTCGTTCGCGCGATCTGCGCGAGCGCGACATCGTAGGCGGCGCGCGCCTGATCGACCTCGAGCTGCGACGTCGCGTCTTCAGCGCGCAGCCGTTCGAGCCGCGCGAGCGTCGTGCGCGCCAGCGCGGCCTCGGCCTCGAGCGCTGCGAGCTCGGCTTCCTCGACCGAGACATCGAGGGCGACGAGCACGGTGCCGGCGTCGACGATCGTGCCCGGCTTCAGGCCCACATAGCGGACGGTGCCGGGCAGTTCGTTCTGCAGCGTGACCGACTGCAGCGCGAGCACCGTCCCGATCACCGAGGTGGTCTGGCGATGCTCGCGGGGCGTGGCCACGGCTGCCGTGACGGTTTCGGCCGGCTCGTACGAAGCGGCCGCACCTGCATTGGTGGCCTCGAGCGACGTGTACTTCCAGGCGCCGAGCCCGACCGCGAGGGTCAGAACGGAAAGAACGAGAATGACGGGGGCAAAGCGGCGTATTGACATGCGCCGAGCATGGCGCCGCGCGACCCCCGCGCACAATCGAGCAGAGGGCTGAACGAGGCTTCCGGCCGAAGGCAGAGTACCGCCTCATCCGTCCCGGAGAGCCCGGCATCGTCCTTTCGGCCGATGCGGAAATCGGCTGCGAGGCGGAGTGCGCGCGGACCGGTCACGCGGGCATAATGCGGCCATGGGCGAATTCGAGGGTGTCACCGATTTCGATGTTCCGGTCGATGCCGATCCCTGGACGCTTCGCGACGTGCTGCGGCAGGAGCGGGTCGCCCGCCGCCGCGCCGAGTGCGCGGCCGAAATCCAGAGCGACGCCGTCAAACTGGCCATCGATCTGCTGGTGCGCGAGCCCGACGTCAAGGGCTTCTTCCGCGTCTTCATGCACCGGCTGATCGAGGACAGCGAGAGCCACGCGTGCGGCGTGTGGCTGCTCTCGGAGGATCAGTCGTCGTGCCGGCTGTGGATGGCCAACATCCGCGGCACGTGTTACTCGGAAGAGCACCCCGGATGGGACTCGATCGCGCTGCCGCGCACCAGCCTGGCGCGGCACCTGTACGACTACCGGCAGGGCTGGACCGAAACGACCATCTACACCGCCGACGACGAACGGCTGCCGCCGGAGCTGCATGCCTTCAACGCGGCCAATGCGATTTCGTCGATCATCGCGGCGCCGCTGGTGCTGCCGACCGGGCCGCTCGGCTGGGTGGCGCTGGCGACCGACGATCCGCAGCCGTGCGAAGCGTGGCGGCGCACGCTCGTCGAAGCGATGGCGCGGCAGGCGACGCTGGCGCTGCACTACAGCCGCGTCGTCGAACGCAGCCGCGCCGAGGAACGGGCGCAGGCGGTGCTGCAGGAGCGCAACCGGATCGCGCGTGACATTCACGATTCGCTGGCGCAGGGCTTCGGCGCGATCCTCATGCAGCTGCAGGCGGCGCAGCGCGCCGGCGGCGACGGGCTGCCGGGGCCGGTGGCGACCGCGCTCGAGACGGCCGTCGAGCTGGCCCGCGCGCACATGATCGAGGCGCGGCGTTCGGTATCGGCACTGCGGCCGCAGCAGGACGAAGCTCCGGATGTCCGTTCCGCACTGGCGCGCATCACCGATCTGGCGAGCCGGACGGCCGAGGTGCCCGTCGAACTGTCGATCGGCGAGCTGCCGCCGTTTGTCGACGGCGTCGAGCGCGACATCATCGCGATTGCACAGGAAGCGGTGAACAACGCCGTGCAGCACGCGCGTGCGCGCCGCATCAAGGTGCGCGCCGAGGCCGTGCGATCGGTCGGCTTCCGCCTGTCGGTGCAGGACGACGGGCGGGGATTCGCGGCGGATCGGTCGCTGGCGGGCTTCGGCATGACCAGCATGCGCGAGCGTGCCGAGCGGATCGGCGCCTCGCTCACCATCGTCACCGCGCCGCGCAGCGGCACCGAGGTCGTGCTCGCCTGGGAGCCGCCCTCCTTCACGGTTCCGGGACAGAGCGATGGCATCCGCTGACGGACGGATCGAGGCGACCGCCGACGCCGCGCCGCGACGGGCCAGGGTGCTCGTCGTCGACGACCATGCACTGCTGCGCACGGGCGTCGCGAACATTGTCAACCACGAGCAGGACCTCGAAGTCGTGGCCGAAGCGTCGGACGGGCAGGAGGCGGTGGAGGCGTTCGAGCGGTACCGGCCCGACGTGACGCTCATGGACCTGAGGATGCCGGTGATGGAGGGCGTCGAGGCCATCCGGCGGATTCGCGCGATCGATCCACAGGCGCGCGTGGTGGTGCTCACCACCTACGACGCCGACGAGGACATCGCCCGCGCGCTCGAGGCGGGCGCCAAGGCCTATATCCTCAAGGACATTGCCGCGTCTGAGCTCGTATCCTGCGTCCGGCAGGTGCTGGCCGGCCGGACGTACCTCGCGCCGGCGGCGGCGGCGAAGCTGGCCGAGCGGGTGACGCAGGTGCAGCTGACGCCCCGGGAGCTGTCGGTGCTGCGGCTGATGGCCGACGGACTGAGCAACAAGGAGATTGGCGTCGAGCTGTCGATCAGCGAACGGACGGTGAAGACGCACCTGGCGCACCTGTTCGAAAAGCTGGGTGTAACGAGCCGGACCGAGGCGGTGCGGGTCGCGACGCGGCGCGGACTCGTGCGCTTCGAATGAGATTGCATGCAGCTGTCGGCTCTCTGCTACGATGCAGACTGCCATGCAGCCGATTTCCCGTCTATTTCTTGCTGCCGGCCTGTCGCTGACACTGGCCGGTCCCCTCGACGCGCAGCCGGCGGGCGGTCAGGCCGCGGCCGGCCCGCAGGACAGCTACACCGTCACGCTCGTACCGCCGACCAACGGCTCGGTGACGCTCGACCCGGCGCTGCCGGCCGACGGCCGCTATCCGGCCGGCACGGTCGTCACCGTGCGCGCGACGCCGGCGCCGGGCTACACGGTCGACTCGGTCTGGTACTCGGTGCCGGGCCGGTTCGGGCAGATGTACCACGAGGCGCTTGCGCCCGAGTGGCAGATCACGATCGATCGCGACAAGCGCATCGGCGCGTCGTTCATCGAGGCGAGCGCGGTCGAGCACGTCACGATGACGCACGACGTCGTGTACGCGCAGCCCGGTGTCAAGCCGCTCAAGTACGACGTGTACACGCCGAAAGGCGCGAAGAACCTGCCGATCATCGTCATCGTGCACGGCGGCGGGTGGGTGGCCAACGACGAGAACATCATGCGGGGGCTGGCGCGCGAGCTGACGCGCGGCGGCCGCTTCGTGGTGGCGAGCATCGACTACCGGTGGGCGGGCACCGAGGACGGCGACCAGACGCCGAACACGATGGCCGACCTGATCGAAGACGTCTTCGGCGCCATCACGCACATCGTCGAGCATGCGGCTGAGTACGGCGGCGACCCGACGCGCATCGGCGTGACCGGCGACAGCGCGGGCGGCCATCTGGCGGCCGTCGCCTCGCTCATGACGCACCGGATCGGATCGGGCGGCTTCGGGACGACGCCCGGCGTGTTCGAGTTCGAGCCGAGCTATCTGCCGAAAGGCATGACGGCCGAGCAGGTACGCGACCAGCTGTCGGCCGCGATCAAGGCGGCCGCGCCGAGCTACGGCGTCTTCAGCGCGGCCCGGCTCAATCCGTTCTCGGAGGCGCACGCAGACGATCCGGCGTGGAAAGAAGCAATCGCGCCGCTCAGCCACATTCCGCCCGCCAGCGAGCGGTCGGTGCCGCAGTTCCTCGTGCGCGGCACGAACGACGGGCTCATTACCGACAACGACGTCGAAGAGTTCCTCCACGCGCTCGTCAAGGCGGGCCATCGCGCTGAGTACATCCAGGTCGGCGGGGCGGGTCACGCCTTCTTCGACTGGAAGCCCGACGAGCGCACGAAGGCGACCTTCGCGCAGTACGGTGTGTACTGGGCACAGGCGATGCGGAACTTCTTCGAGGACGTCCTCTACTGATCCTGTGGGGCCGGCGCGGTGAACGCGCCGGCCAGATCCATCGCGATCGTGGCCGTGTCGGCGTACGAGATGTTCGAGACGACGGCCACGACGAGCTCGTGCTCCGGAAACAGCGTGAGCGAGGCGGCGGTGCCGCCGAGCACCGTGCCGTCGGCGTGAACCGATCGCGTCGGACGTCCCCCGAGCTCGACCGTGTCGAGCCGCCAGCCCAGGCCCCAACCGGTCGGCTCGCCCGTCACGAGGCGCTGCTCCGTCCACAGCCGTTCGACCGTCGAGCGACGGAGCAGCGTACCTTCCAGCATCGCCATGCCGAAGCGGACGAGGTCCGACGGCGTCGAGAGGTAAACGCCCGCACCTGCATAACACGACAGATCGATCGGCCGCATCAGGTGCAGGCCGTGCCGCGGCTCGGCGGCATATCGCGGGAAGTAGGACGTCGCCCGGTCTTCGACTGCGTCGTCCGCGGAGTCGGGACGCGTGTGGCGCATGCCGATCGGATCGAGCACGCGTCGCTCGACGACCGACAGGAACGGCTCACCCGCAGCGGCTTCGATGGCCGCGCCCGCCAGGATCCATCCGAAGCTCGAGAAGCGGAACCGGGTGTCCGGCTCGAAGAGCAGTGAGCGGCGCGCGAACAGGCTCAGGCCGTCAATCGCCTGCTCGCAGTGCCGGTCGAAGGGTCCTTCGTCGCCGGCGTCGGTCCGAAGGCCCGATGTGTGGGCGAGCACGTGTCGCAGCGTTACGGGCCATTCCTTTGTCGGGAACTCCGGAACCCACGTCTGGATGGGCGCCTCGAGGTCGAGGCGCCCATCTTCGACGAGCAGGCCGACCATGGCCGAGGTGATTGCCATTGAAGCGGTCCCGATCCGGAAGCGTGTCGAGGGAGCGACCGGCACTTCCGCATCGA
Source organism: Acidobacteriota bacterium (assembly GCA_003242705.1). GTDB lineage: Bacteria > Acidobacteriota > Vicinamibacteria > Vicinamibacterales > SCN-69-37 > SCN-69-37. The sequence continues at coordinate 9,406 of QGVF01000088.1, read as the reverse complement.
GGTCGGCCCAGCCGAAACCTTCGGCCCAGACCAGTTCCCCGCGGCTGCCGACAGCCACCGACACGCCAGGAAGGTTCCGATCGGCGATGGCCGCCCGCACGATTCGGCGCCCGCGATCCGCCGCCGGCGCCCACGAGATCGCGGGCTGGTCGTCGATCGTGCCGGGGACGGACGCCGGATCCGGATGCAGCACCGGCGCCGTGCGTGTCATGTAGACGTGCAGGCCCGTCACGACGGTGGCAATGCCGCCGATGCCGAGCGCGAACAGCACGAGCGCGAGTTCGATGAGGCCGAACTTTTCCTTCGTCATCTTCCCACTCCCGTGTTACCGGTTCAGGGCGCGTGCAGCTGTTCACCGGGACGCGCCGTTCCGGCAGCAGGATCGCCGCAAGGGTGCGGCAAGGTCTTCAGGCGCGTGTGAGCGTGGCGTGAGATTTCGGTGAGATGTCGGGCGACGAGCGCCTGCCGTTGAGTCGGCGCGGCGCTACGGGGCAGCAGTCTCAATCGGCGCTTGCTTCGGTCGCAGCAGTGCGAGCGCCAGGCCGAAGCCGAACGCGGCGCCTTCGCCGAACCCGAGGATGGCGCTCGTGACGAGTCCGAAGTCGGGCTCTCCCATCAGCCGTCCGAGCGGCGCCAGGCTCGCCCGCGATCCGTCGGCTGCATCGGCGATCAGGTGGATCGTTCCGCCGACGAGCGGGCGGCCGGCCAGAGCCAGCGCCAGGGCCGCCAGGCCGCAGCAGCCCGCCACGACGACAGCCGTCCGGACCCGCGTGCCGCCTGGCGGAAGCGCAAGGCCGTCCGACGACGGAAGCGTGGCCAGGGCGGCACCGAAACCGGCGCCGCCTCCGATCATCAGTCCTTCGACACCGCCGCCGACCGCGAGCTCGAGGCCGACGATGGTGCCGAGCGCGTGTGTCACGAGCCACTGAACGAGGAATCCGACGAGCCCGCCGCCGGCCGCGCCCGCCGGGATCAGCGCAAGTGCGGACCGGCGATGCGCCCAGGCGCTGCCCACCGTGAGTCCGGCGCCGACGCCCGCGCCGCCAAGGGCTCCACTGGCGGCGCCGATGACGGCCAGAACCGGCGCCAGTCCGAGCGGCGCCAGGCTGTCGGGCGCAAGCGAGAGGACCAGGCCGCCAATCGCGCCGGCGGCCACGCCCGCCGCGGCGCCGCCCAGTGCGCCGCGCGCCGCTGCGACGGCGGCGCGCAGCAGCGTCGTTCCCGCCGGCTGCTCCTCGCGGATCGGCACGTCGATGCGACGTTCGACGATCGGCCCGTCGACCGTCGGTCCAGGCGTCGAGGTGGACGCGCCGGCCGGCGCCGCGCCGATCGCGGCGGGACCGTCTTCGTCCTCTTCGACCACGTCGGGGAAGACGAACTGGTAACCGTGGCGCGATACCGTGCGGATGAACACGGGCTCGCGCGGCTCGTCGCCGAGCGTCCGACGCAGCGTGCGGATGGCCTGTGTGAGGGCACTGTCGGAGACGAAGCCGTCGGCCCAGACGCGCTCGAAAATCTCGCGTTTGTGGACGGCTTCGTGCCGGCGTTCGACGAGCAGGACGAGCAGATCGAAATAGCGGGGGATGATCGGTACGGGCGATCCGGCCCGGATCAGCAGCCGTCGCTGCGGCGACAGCGTGAAGTCCCTGAAGCGGTATCGACGCACGGCGACGGGGAGCGATGGTAGCAGGCTTCGCCTGTGCCCGGCGACGGATTGCCGCCAGGGAGCCGGGCGCGCCGCCCGACCGTCATCGCTGCAGGCCGGGCCGGCGGCGGCGAAGCGACGGCAACCGCATGCCCGTTGCTCGGCTCAGCAGCAGCCCGGCGACGATCGCGACCGGCAGGACGATCAGGAACGGTCCGCGCACCGGGCCGAAGTCGAGCACGCGCGCCCAGCCGAGCATCTGGCCCGCCACCAGGCCGAGCAGGGCGCCGCCGACGCTGGCGGCCAGCACGAAGTAGCGCTGGGGCACGAACTGCACCATGGTGGCTGCCAGTCCCGTCATGGCGGCCGCGATCGTTGCGCCCAGCAGAATCGATTCAAACGGATAACCGGGCCGCATGCCCACGGCCACGCCGCCGACAAGCGCGATGATGAATGCGTACACGATGGGCATCAGGCGCATGGAGACCTCCTGTGGAGATCAGGAGCAGGATTGATGCCGGTCCGCGTGTGGCGCTCAGTCCCAGGTTGAGACCGCGCCCATGCTCCGTGTATCCTTCCTTCTCCACATGTCGCCGCTCCCGCTGCACCTCGCCGGCCTCGTTGTCGTCCTTACCCGGACGAGCGGGGGCGTCTCCGTGTAGCAGACGCGCGACGAACCCCGGCTCGAGACGAGCCGCGGGTTCACCGGGATCCGTCGGCCGTCCCAGCCTCCGGAGGACACTGCCGATGGAACCCGTCATCTACTTCAAAGGCGATTTTCGACCCGAACACGAAGCGATCATCTCGGTGCGGTCGCGCGGGCTCAACTACGGCCTCGGCTGCTTTGCCGGCATCCGCGGCTACCGCAGCGACGACGGATCGCAACTGAACCTGTTCCGGCTCGATCGCCACGTGCGGCGGCTGGAGGCAGGTGCGCACATTCTGTGTCTCCGGCTGCCCGGTACGGTCGAAGAGGTCTCGAACATCATCATCGAACTGCTGCGGCGGAACGGGGTGCGCGACGACGTCTACGTGCGGCCGATCGTTTTCGCGAATTCCAATGAGCTGTCGCCGCTGCTGGATCCGGACACGAGCGAGACGGCGATCTTCTGCATGCCGCTGGGCCGGTACCTGTCGAGCGAGCCGATCGACGTCGGCGTGTCGAGCTGGCGGCGCGTGCGCGAGAACGCCCTGCCGGCGCGCGCCAAGGCCACCGGCGGCTACCTGAACAGCGCATTGGCGCGCCGCGAAGCGATCGACCACGGCTACACGGAGGCCATCCTGCTCACCGAGGACGGCCACGTCTCGGAGGGGTCGGCGGAGCACGTCTTCATCGTGCGGGACGGACAGCTGATTTCGCCGCCCAGCACGGAGGACAACCTCGACGGCATCACGCGCCAGAGCCTGATTACGCTGGCGACCGAGGACCTGCACATCCCGTTCGTCGAGCGCTCGATCGGCCGGACCGAGCTCTACGTCGCCGACGAGATGTTCCTGTGCGGGACCGGGGCCGAGATCACCCCGGTGCGATCGGTCGATCGACGGCCCATTGGTGGCGGGCGCGTGGGGCCCGTTACCCGTCGGCTCGCGGCGCACTTCGAAGCCGTCGTCCGCGGGCGCGTCGCGTCGCGAAAGGATTGGCTGACGCCGGTCTGGCCCGAACAGGGGCAGTGAGGAAGGACGGGTCTGCGCCAGGCCGGCACAGCCGTGGTAACGTGCGACGTGCGATGCCGCCCGTGTTGACTTCCCGCGACCGTGCCCGACTCAAGGCGCAGGCCCACCACCTCGATCCGATCGCGCGTATCGGCCGTGCCGGATTGACCGATGCGTTTGTCGCCGAGGTCGATCGGGCACTGACCGATCACGAGCTGATCAAAGTGCGGCTCGACGGCGACGATCGCGAGGCCCGCCAGGCGGCGGCGGATGAGATTTGCGCCCGGACCGACGCCGCACCGGTCCAGCTCGTCGGTCGGGTGCTCGTCTTGTGGCGGCCGAAGCCCGAAGAGCCCGCCGGGGACCGCTAGGGGCGCTTCACCACGACGTCCGAAGCGTCAGCGCCGCCCAGCCTTCGCGCATCCGCTCGCTGAGCGGGTGCATGCCGAGGTGGCGGTACGCGTCCTTCACCTCGTCGGCGAGCGACAGGCGGATGCCCGACAGCACCAGCGTGCCCGATCGAGCCATCAGGCGCACGATTGCCGGCGCCAGGTCGATCAAGGGGGCGGCGACGATGTTCGCCACGACGAACGGCCACTGTCCGGCGAGGGCGTCGACGCTGCTCTGAATCAGCTGCAGGCGATCGCGTACGTCGTTGAGCGCGGCGTTCGCGGCGGCGGCCGCCACCGCGTGCGCGTCGAGATCGATGGCGACCACACGCTGCACGCCCGACGCGAGCGCTGCCAGAGCGAGCACGCCCGTGCCCGTCCCGATATCGAGCAGCGTCGGCGGAGCGCCGGCCTCGAGCTCGTCGGTGAGGACTTCGAGGCACAACGCGGTCGTCGGGTGCAGGCCCGTGCCGAAGGCCGTGCCGCCGGCGAGCCGGATCGCGCCGGGCTCGGCGTCCCGACCCGCCGGCACGATCCGGAAGCGGCCGGCGCGGACCGGTCGCGGCTTCAGGATCCAGACCGAGTCGTCGTCGTAGCCGGTCGCGGCCGAGACGCGTACGGCGTCGGGCGGCACGCCGAGCATCCGGGCCACTGTCTCAGCCGGGAGCTCCTCCGGGAGGATCGCGGCGATGCCGCCGCTGGGCGATGTGTCGATGTCGAGCGCCCCGAGCTCGATCAGGCGCAGCAGTACGTCGTCGGAGTCGATGTCGAGGTCGAGATCGATGCGAGTCGGCATGTCCGCGTGGAACCACCGGCTGGTGTCTTCCTTCCTATTCTCCCGTCTGGGCCCGGTCACAGCAGCGGCAACAGCTGCGTGGCCGCGTACTCGAGGATCCGCTCCCAGAGCGACCGCTGCCGGAACCCGTCGAGCGTCACTTCGCGTGTGTGGCGCAGGTCGTCGGCGAAGACGGCTTCCATCTGCCGGCCGATCGCCTCGTCGAGCACCATCAGCGTCACCTCGTCGTTGAGCACCAGGGATCGATTGTCGAAGTTGATCGATCCGATGCTCGTCCACTGGCCGTCGATCACGAACGTCTTGGCGTGGAGGATCGACGGCAGCCATTCGTAGATCCGCACGCCGCTTTCGAGCAGCCGCTCGTACGACGCCCGACCGGCGTAGCGGACGATCCGGACGTCGGTGCCGGGACCGCCGGTGACGATGTGCACGTCGACGCCGCGCCGTGCCGCGTCAATCAGCAGACCGACCAGGCCGTCGCCGGGGGCGAAGTAGGCGTTCGTGATGTAGATCTTCTCGCGCGCGGCGGCAATCGACATTGCAAGGAACCGCTCGGCCGACGTCGTGCCGAGCGTCGGCGTCGCGTACAGCAGGCCGGCCATCACGCTGCCGGCGGCCGGGTTGTCCTCGGCGACGCGTCCGGTGTAGAGCACGCCCGTGGCCTCGGCCCAGGCGGCGGCAAACGCCGCCTGCAGCTGGCGCACCGCCGGCCCTTCGAAGCGCACGTTCGTTTCGCGCCAGGCGCCTGCGGTCAGCCCGTCGCCGTACCACTTGTCGTCGATGCCGAAGCCTCCCGTCCACCCGATGCGGCCGTCGATGACGATGCCGCGGACGTGCGAGCGGTGCTGCGCCATGTGCAGCGTCTTGAAGCGGATCGGGCGGAACGGCTGGACGTCGATGCCCGCCTCGCGCAGCGCGTCGCGGACCTGGTCGGGAATGTCGATGGTCCCGAACGCGTCGTAGAGCACGTGAATGTCGACGCCGGCGGCGGCCCGCTCCCGCAGAATCGCCGTCAAAGTCTGGGCCATCCGCCCGGGCATGCCGTAGTAGAGCTGCAGCGTGATCGAGTGCTCGGCCGCACGCAGATCGGCCCAGAGGCGTTCGTACGTACCGTCGCCGTTGAGCATCACTTCGACGACGTGGCCGGGCATCAGCGAGGCGCCGGTGAGCATGCCGACCGCCTGGACGAAGCCGGGATCGGCGACGGCCAGCGCGCGGCCATCGGTCGACACGGTTTCGACATGCCGCACCGACGTGCCTCGCGTGATGTGCAGCGTGCCGATAAGCGCGAGGAGCGTGACGACGGCGCTGATCGTCCAGCGGAGGACACGGCGACCGACCCGCCTGAGTCGCGTCGCCCACGCGTGATGCGGCCGGGGCGGCGTGTTCGATGGAGAAGCAGGATGCACCACGGTCCTGAGGGCAGCCTATCGCGAAGCGGACCGTCAGCGCTGCCGGCTCGCGCTGCCGTCGGATTCTCGTGCTCCTTCGAGGAAAGCCCGTGTCTCGCGCGCGACCAGGCCCGACAGAAGGATCAGGCCGACCAGGTTCGGCAGCGCCATCAGGCCGTTGGCGACGTCGGCGAACGTCCAGACAGTCTCGAGCTCGGTCACCGCACCGACGAATGTCACGAGCACGAAGACCACGCGGTACGGTCCAACCGCACGACGCCCGAAGAGTCGTTCGATGTTGCGGTCGCCGTAGTAGCCCCAGCCGATGAGCGTCGAGAAGGCGAACAGGACGATACCGGCCGTGACGACGAGCCCGCCCCAGTTGCCGGGCATGCCCATCGAGAAGGCCAGCGATGTCAGTGGCGCGCCGGTCTCGCCGCTCGTCCAGGCGCCGGTCACCACGATGACCAGCGCCGTGAAACTGACGACGACGAGCGTGTCGAGGAACGTCTGTGTCATCGAGACGAGTCCCTGCCTCGCCGGGTGAGTCGTGCGGGCGGCCGCGGCGGCGATGCCACCCGTGCCGAGTCCCGACTCGTTCGAGAAAATGCCGCGTGCCACGCCGTATCGCATGGCGGCCGCCACGGTGGCTCCGGCGAAGCCCCCGGCGGCGGCCGACCCTGTGAACGCGTCGTGGACGATCAGCCGCAGCGCGGCCGGCACCTCGGCGGCGTGGACGACGAGCACCCAGGCGGCACCGAGGATGTAGGCCAGCATCATCACCGGCACAAAGACGGCCGTTACGCGCCCGATGGTCCGGATGCCGCCGAGCACGACCGATCCGGCGGCCACCGTCAGCACGATGCCGGTGAGCCACGGCGCGATGCCGAACTGCGAGTGCAGCTCGTCGGCCACCGTGTTCGACTGCACCATGTTGCCGATGCCGAAGGCGGCGATGGCGGCGGCAACGGCAAAGAAGACGCCGAGGAAGCGGCCGAGCGGGCCGCCGACGCCGTGCGTCAGATAGAACTGGGGGCCGCCCGACTGTTCGCCGGCCGCATCGACCCGGCGGAACCGGACGCCGAGATAGGCCTCGGTGTACTTCGTGGCCATGCCGACCAGGCCGGTGCACCACATCCACAGCACCGCGCCCGGGCCGCCGAGCGAGATGGCCGTCGCCACGCCCGCGATGTTGCCGACACCCACGGTTGCCGCGAGCGCCGTCGTCAGCGCCTGATAGTGGCTGACGTCGCCCGCCGCGTCGGGCTCGCTGCGTTCGATGAGCCCCAGGCGGAGCGCCCGGACGAGGTGCGTGAACTGCAGCCCCCTGAGCAGCACGGTGAGGTACAGGCCGGTCAGCAGCAGGAGCGGGATCAGCAGGAACGGACCCCAGATCAGGGCGTTGAGTCGCTCGAGCATGCCGCGAGTCTACCGTTGCCGCGGCCGGGTGCGAACTCTTTCGCGTGGCCACCGAAGCCGGTTCGCGCTACTTTTCCGGCATGACTGTCAGCGAACGGACACTGGTCGTCACAGGTGGCGGCAGCGGCATCGGCCGCGAGCTGGTCCTGCAGCTGCTGGGCCGCGGGGCGCGCGTGGCGGCCGTCGACCGGAACGAGGCCGGTCTGGCCGAGACCGTGCGCCTGGCGGCCGCGCCCGGTGACAGGCTGGTCAGCTTTGCCGCCGACATCACCGACCGCGGGGCCGTCGACGCGCTGCCCGACGCGGTCGCGGCGCGCCTGCGGCCGGCCGATGGTCTCGTCAACAACGCGGGCATCATTCAGCCGTTCGTTCGCGCCCGGGATCTGCCGTGGGAGGTCATCGAGCGTGTCATGCGTGTCAACTTCTATGGCGCGCTTCACATGACCCGCGCGTTTCTCCCCGGGCTGCTGACGCGGCCCGTTGCGCACCTGGTGAACGTCTCGAGCATGGGCGCGTTCGTCCCGGTGCCCGGACAGGCGATCTACGGCGCAAGCAAGGCCGCGCTGAAGCTGTTCACCGAGGCGCTCCGTCTGGAGCTCGCGGCGACATCCGTGAAGGTGACGCTCGTCCTGCCGGGGGCGGTCGACACGGGCATCGCGGCGAATTCCGGCGTCGAGATGCGATCGGCCGACGGCGGCGACGGCCGCGCGCCCATGCTGTCGGCCGCCGAGGCCGCTCGCGTGATCCTGGACGCGATCGAGGCCGATCGCTTCCGGGTGCTGGTCGGGCGCGACGCGCGCGCGATGGACCGGCTCGTACGTCTCAATCCGGATCGTGCGGCGCGTCTCGTGTGGAAGCGGATGCGCGGGCTGCTTGCCGACTGAGCGCCGCGATCACAGGCCGAGCTCGGCGACGGCGTAGTCGATCGATCGCGTCACGAGCTCGACCTCGTAGGCGAACCGCTGCTCGTTCGTCATGCCCCTGATCGACGGCAGCGGCTTCTTCGGTCGCTGCGTGCGGATGCGCGTCAGCGTCCGGGCCAGCGCACTCCCGTTCACGTCGTCGAACGTCGCCCAGTAGCGGTCGGTGAGGCACGGCACGTTCAGCGGATCGCGCGTGATCATCTCGAGCGAGAAGTGCACGTCGGGCCGCGCCGTGCGGATGGCCGTCACCATGCGCTTCAGGTCGAGGATGCCCTCACCGAGTGGTACCTCCGACATGTAGAAGCCGGTGGTGTGTTCCTCGAGCGCGATGTCCTTGAAGTGGACGTTGAACGTCCACGGGGCGAGCTTCTCGACGGTTTCTTCGGGGTCGTCGAGCAGCGAGAGGTTGTTGCCGGTATCGAGGCTCACGCCGAGGTACTCGCTGCTGTACTGCCGCAGCAGCTCCACCTGCTGGTCGACGCGCCAGTCCTTGTGGTTCTCGATGCCGAGCCGCATGCGGTGCTTTTCGACGATCGGCAGCGCGGTCCGAATCTGCCGGTGGAAACCCTCCACGGCCTGGAGCCACGCCTCGCGCGAGTCGAACATCTCGTAGCGGCGCCCGAGCAGGCAGACGACGCGCAGGCTCGAGGCGCCGGCCTCCCTGGCCACCTTCACCGCGTGCTCGAACACCGACGGGTCCTCGCCTTCGCGCGGCAGGAAGGTCTGAACCTCGACGTACATATCGAGCTCGTCCTTCATGCGGCGCACACGCCTGGCCCAGTCGAAGTCGATCTGCGTCATGCCGCCGTGCGCGCCGGCAGCGCCGACCGACGCGGCCAGCGTCATCAGGCGATCGACTTCGAGCAGGCGGTGGGGTGAGGCGAAGCGGACCGACTGGAACGAGTCCGACGTCAGGCCCATCGAGGTCCTGCGCGGAATCGGCGTGGTCTCGGGCATCCAGGGAGTCGGGGGCGTCGTGGAATTCATGCGTTCTGCGCGCGGCCTCCTGCCGCGGGGACGGGGCGCTGCGGCCTGACCTGCAGGACCAGCAGCGCCTGGACGATGAGCACGGCAATCAGGGCGGCAAGCCCCACCGTGTAGCCGCCGGTAGTGTCGAGCAGGCGGCCGATGAGTGTCGGCCCGACAAAGCCGCCGAGGTTGCCGAGCGAGTTGATGAGCGCGATGCCGGC
>QGVF01000184.1 GCA_003242705.1 Acidobacteriota bacterium | reverse complement strand
TGTGTAACTGCGATGCCCTGTTCTTCACCCTTTTTTTTTGCGGGAGCGTCAGATTTTTATAAGGGGCAGGTTCACGATCGTGCTCACGCGCGCGTGAATCGCCGCGCCGATGCACATCAGGCATGGCTCGACGGTCACGTACAGGTGTGCGCCGGTGAGCCGGTAGTTCCCCAGCGTCCGTGCCGCCTCGCGCAGCGCCACGATCTCGGCGTGCGCCGTCGGATCCTGGGCGCGGATCGGCTGATTGAAGCCGCGCCCCACGATCCGACCGTCGTAGACGACGACAGCGCCGACGGGGACTTCCCCGGCGGCCGCCGCTTCGTCGGCCAGTTCGAGCGCGGCCTGCATATACGGTACGTGGTCCACGTCCTCCCTCGTATCGTCCTTATCGCCGGACGCCGATGAGCAGGCGGACCGCCGTGCCGCCGAGTCCGGTCTCACCGTAGACGGCCGAGACGCCGCCGTCCCCCAGCGCATCGGGCACGATGCGGTGCTGGACTTCGACACCCGCAATCACCCAGCTCACGAGCGATGCCTCGAGGCCGCCAAAGACGGCACCGCCCGTGAACGTCGCGTCCACGTCGTCGTCGGCCGTCGCGAACGCCGACCGCTCGCGATAGCCGAGGCGCAGCACGCCACCGCCCGCATAACCGGTGAGCCGCCCGGCGGCGAACGGCCGGAAGCGCCATCCGGCTCCGATCTCCAGCGGGCGCACCTGCACGGTCAGCGGAATCCCCAAAGGGATCACCTCGTCGTCAAATACGACGACGCGTGAGCCTTCTTCCTCGCCCACCGCGAATGCGACGCGCGCGAACAGCCCGCGCCAGAGGCCGAGGACCTCGCCGCCGCCACCACGCATACTCAGGCGGCTCGTACCGACAACGGCGTCGAACGTCTGTGAAGCAGACATCCACACGCTGTCGGCCAGGAAATAGGCCCTGAGAACCGGCTCCCGCGCCTGCGGCGGGCGCTGCGCGGCCGTCGTGACCTGCGCCTCGATCGCCGTGTCGTCCGACGGGGCGTCGGGCGACTGGGCACGCACGGCAGCCGGCCCGCAGGTCAGTATCAGCAGCAGCCCCAGCACGCGTGTCAAAGTCATCGTCGAATCCCCAGGCCGAAAAGCGCCGCGCGCGGCTGAATCAGCCCGGCGCCGTACTCGACGTCGCGCCCGGCCGGTCCCAGATCGCGCGCCGTCCGCGTCACGAGCAGCTCGACGTGTGCCGGTCGCGTGATGCCCTGCGCGACGAGCATCGCCGCCAGGCCCGACACGTGCGGCGTCGCCATCGACGTGCCCTGCAGCCCGACATCTTCGTACCGATCGAAGCGCGGAAAGATGACAAACCCCGGCTGCATCGCAGACGGTGCCAGCGTCGACTGCCAGATGCGTCCCGTGCCTGCGGCCTCGGCGCGGGTGTCGCCGCCCGGCGCCACAACCTCGACGTGCGGCCCGGTGTTCGAGTACCACGCGCGCCCGAGCGTCCGTCCCACGGCGCCAACCGAAATCAAGCCGGCAAAATCGGGCGCAAAGCCGGCGGGATACTCTACCGGGTTACCATCCTCGAACGAGTTGCCCGCGGCCACCACGACCGTCGCGCCCCGGCTGATGGCGTAAGCGATGGCGTCACGCTCGGCCTGCGACGCAGCGGGCCCGCCGAAGCTCAGGTTGATGACCTTCGCGCCGTGGTCGGCCGCGTAGCGGATGGCCTCGACGATCGCGTCGCTCGGACAGAAGCCCTGATCGTCGGTGGGATGGAAGCCAGGGATCCCCATGGCCGTCCGCACGATCTGCAGCTCCCAGTAGCTGATGCACGCCTTGAGAGGGAGCAGCGTCGCGCGGTAGGCCAGGCCCGTGCCCGACAGCCCGTTGTTCGCCTCCTGGGCGATGGTCATGGCCACGTGCGTGCCGTGGCCATCGAAATCGAGCACCGGCTCGCCGGCCGAAAAGAAGACGAAATCCCGCCCGGGCAACAGGCGCGCCCGGTCGACGTCGGGGTTGACCGCGAAGTGCATCGGCACCAGCTGCGCCGCGAACCCGTTCCACGTCGGCAGCAGCAGTGTCTCGTCGACCGTCGTCACGCCCGTGTCGACGACGGCGACCACGACGCCACGGCCGGCCTCGGGCTGAATGTCCCAGGCGGCAGGCATGCCGATCGCGTTGAAGTTCCACTGGAGGGTCGCGTAGGACGGGTCGGTCGGGATGGCCGACCGGCGACGCAGGTAGACCGGCTCGGCCCACTCGACCTCGGGCTGCAGCTGCAGCTGGCGGGCGAGGATGGCTGGATCGGGCTCCGACGGATCGCGGAGCCGCGCGGTGTCGCCCATCCACTGGAGCGCGGCCGGGGACGGGCGACTGCGGATGCCGCGCAGCGCCCGGGCGCGCCCGGCGAGCGAGACGCCACGGCGGAACCGCACGAGTACTTCGCCTGGGACGTAGTCGAGGCCCGTCCGGGCCGCTTCGGCCATCGCCCGCAGGCGATCGATCCGAAGGTCGGACAGGTCGATCCGCCGCGGTTCGGGCTGCCGCGCGTTCACCGCAGCCTGCGGCAGACCCACGAGCAGCGCCAGGGCTGCGGCCGCGGCCTGCAGCCAGAGACTTCGTCGCATCGTTCCTCCGCTGGACGGCCCCGGAGCGGCACGCAGAATGGCCATTGCGCGCAGCCCGGCCTGCCGGCCGCCGCGGCCGAAACCGCCGCCGGCAATCGGCCAAGTGTAGCCGCATCGAGTCGTTCTTACGCGTACGGGAATCGGTGCCACGCAGGAAGTTCGATGCCCGGTCGACTTCACGCGGTCGGTCGTGACGCTCCGTTGAGACACAGGCTGGCCACCAACTTGCAGGAAGAGGAGACATGGCGCGAAACCTCGTCCTGACGCCCGAGCTGGCCGGCAACTTCCTGCCCGACACGTCTGCATCCAATCCGGCGGCGCGTGAGCCGAAGGCCGAGAGTTGCGACCGCCTGTACTGGGCGCTCGACGGCCGCGACTTCGTGGTGCTGGGCAAACGCTGGCACGTCGAGGTCTTCAGCGTCGTCGAACTGGTCGGACGCCGGTATGTGCAGCTTTCGCTCGACGGTCCGGATCAGTACATGGTGACGCTGCGGCTGCTGCCCGTCACCCCCCTCAGCCGGGCTATCTCCGCCATCGTGGCGTGGCTCGCGCGTCCGACCTGCTCGGGCGACGTCGTAGACGTCCGGTAAGTATCAGTTGGGACACACGAAAAAGCGACTTCGAGACAAAAGTCTTCCGTGCGCCTGACAACACGCGTCGGGGCATCGACCTAACTCGCGCAACACCATCTGTCGTAGGCCAGACGGCTCGGCTACACTCTGGCTGGCGTGCGGAGACATTTCTTCCCCGGTTCGCGGTCCCGACGATCCCTGCGATACCCCAGAGGGTTCCCCCCGCAGCTCATCCGTTCGCGCGCGGACCTCGGCGTCTGCTGGTGGGCCCATGCCGACTGACCGGCGCCCGCGGGTTCTTCAGGTCGTCCTCAGCCTTCACCCCGGCGGCACCGAGCGGCTCGTCCTCGACCT
>QGVF01000087.1 GCA_003242705.1 Acidobacteriota bacterium | reverse complement strand
GGCTGTCCGTCGATCCGCAGCTGCAGCGCCCCGGCGTTGCTCACGTCGAGCAGCACTTCCCGACTCACACGTACCCGGTACTGCTCGCCGCCGCGATAGAGCCGTGTGATCGGCGCACCGCCGTCGACGGTCACTTCGAGCCAGGTGTCGTCGATGATGTCGAACTCGAGGACCATCTCGGTGCCGGCCGTCGGGCTCGAGGCCGGCAGCGGATCGGCCGGAGTCGGGGGCACGATGGCCACGGGCGCCGGAACCGGCGCTTCTTCGACGACCGGGGGCGTGTCGCGCGTCTCGAGCCAGAGCCTGACACGCCAGGTCACGACCGCCGCCACGGCAATCACCAGCAGTACCGCCACGATGCGCAACGCCATCAGTGCACGCCGCTGCCGCTCGAGGAACCGGCGATCGTCGTGCGTCACGACGTGCGTCCGCGCGGCAACCCGTGCCGCCTTCTCGCGCTCGGCCTCTTCCAGCTGTTCCTGAAAGTCAGCCACCGTGGCGTCGGGATCGAGCCCGACCTCCAGCGCGTAGGCGCGAACGAATGAGCGGCCGAAAATGCCGCCCGGCAGCCGCTCGAGGTCGTTGCGCTCGAGTGCCTCGAGCGCCGTCACCGGAATCTTGGTCCGGCGCTCCATCTCGCGCAGCGACAGCCCGGCGGCTTCGCGCATCTGCCGCAGCCGCTGGCCAAGGGGTTCCATGCTCACTGGGAAGCTACCACGCCTGACTCAATCAGGTACCAGGCCCGTGCTTCATGGCCTCGCGAAACGCCCGTACGGCTGCCTGCACACCTCCGTACGGCCCATCGGGCAGGAACGCGCCGATGGCCGCAATACCGGCCGCCCCGGCCTCGATGCATGCGGCCGCCTCGTCGGGCCCGATCCCTCCGATCGCCACGACGGGCCGGTCGCTCCCTTCGACCGCACGCCGGAGGCCGGCCAGGCCGGCAGTTGCGCTGCCGGGCGCCTTCGAGGCCGACGGGAACACGGTGCCGAAGATCAGGTAATCGCAGCTGCCCGCGTCGGCGGGCTGTTCATCGCCATGAACCGATCGACCGACGAGCCAGCCCGGTACGAGCGTCCGCACGCGGTCGGCCGTCATGCCCGTCCCCGGCAGATGGACGCCGTGCGCCCCGGCCGCCGCGGCAACGTCGGCCCGCTCGTTCACCAGGATGCGCGTCGGGCTGCCGTCGGCCCGCATGACCGCGCCGCGCACCAGCTCGAACAGCGGCCCGCCGTCGAGATCGCGCTCGCGCACCTGCACCACATCGATGCCGGCGGCGATGGCCTCGCCGACGAGCGCCTCGAGTGCCCTGAGCTCGTCGCGCGTCGTGCGCGCCTGGGGCGCGAGACGCCGGCGGTTCGTAATCAGGTGCAGCGACGGGACCGGCAGCCGTCGCGTCGTCATTCGTGCGACTCACCCGCCGGCCGGCCTCCGAGCCGCCGGGCGAACAACGTCCAGAGATCGGTGACGCCGACGGCGATCGTCAGCAGCCCTACGGCAACGACGGCCGTCTGCATGCCCTGCGTCCACATGAGCTCGCGGAGCCACGGCAGCAGGTCGGCGAAATAGTTCCGGCGCCACCATGTCGTCCAGGGCGCCGCCGTCAGCACGAGCCCGGCTTCGATCAGGTAGACGGCGACGAAGAGACGGCTCATGAAGCGAATGGGGGCACTCCTCGGCGGGACGACCGACCGGATGTCGATGTATCAGTCCGCGATCGTATCAAACAGCGTCGGCGGCCTGAACGATCGACGATGGACCTCGGAGTAGCCGTAGCGACTGACGGCCTCGAGGTGCTCTGGCGTGCAGTATCCCTTGTGGCGGTCGAACCCGTAGCGCGGATCGCGCGCGTGCAGCTCGCACATGAGACGGTCCCGCGCGACCTTCGCGAGGATTGACGCGGCGGCCACCGCCGTGCACCGGCGATCGGCGCCGGCGAGCGCGCGTTGCGGCATGAGCAGGCCGGGGATCCGGAAGCCGTCGACCAGGACGAAGCCCGGCAGCGGCACAAGCGCCATCACCGCGCGCCGCATCGCCTCGAGCGACGCGCGGTGAATGTTGAGGCGGTCGATCTCGGACGGCTCGACCACGGCCACGTGCCAGGCAATCGCGGCCCGCTCGATGGCCCGGGCCAGCCGTTCACGCTCGGCCGGCGGCACGACTTTCGAGTCGGCCACCCCAGGCACGTAGCAGTCGGGCCGCAGCACCACGGCTGCGGCCACGACCGGCCCGGCGAGGCAGCCGCGGCCGACTTCGTCGACCCCGGCCACGTGGCAGTAGCCCAGCCGCCGGATGGCGTTTTCGACCGTTCGCGAAGCTCTGGGTCGTGCCATCGGCCCGGGCCCGCGTCCAGAAGCGCTACGCCGTGCGCCGCTGTTCCTTCATGCGCGCGGCCTTGCCGCGCAGCTTGCGCAGGTAGTAGAGCTTGGCGCGGCGGACCTGGGCGCTCCGCACCACCTCGATCTTGTCGATCACCGGCGAGTGCAGCGGGAAGATCCGCTCGACTCCCTGGCCGAACGAGACCTTGCGCACGGTGAACGTGGCGCGCGCGCCGCCACGACGGATGCCGATCACGACACCCTCGAACACCTGGATGCGCTCCTTCTCGCCCTCCCGCACCTTGACGTGCACGCGCACGGTATCGCCCGAGCGCATCGCGGGCCGCTCGGTCAGGTGGGGCTTTTCGACGGTCTCAATCGCCTTCATGGCTCTCTCCTCTTCTTCTCGATCTCGACGGCGCCGGCGGCAGCCGCCCGCGGTTTCGCGGCCAGCGCCTCGGCTTCCCGTTCCAACTCACCCTGCTCGAGCGCCCGCCGTTCGTCGGCGCTCAGCTCGGCGCGCGCCAGCAGGTCCGGCCGCCGCGCCATCGTCCGCAGCAGCCGCTGGCGCCGGCGCCAGCGCTCGATTTCACCGTGGTTCCCCGACAGCAGCACATCGGGCACGGCCAGCCCGCGGAACACCGCCGGGCGCGTGTAATGCGGACAGTCGAGCAGCCCGCCATCGAACGAATCGGCGTCGACCGACGCGGCGTCGCCCACGACGCCCGGCACGAGCCGCGTGACCGCGTCGAGCAGCACCAGCGCGGGCAGCTCGCCGCCGGTCAGCACGTAGTCGCCGATCGAAATCTCGCTGGTCACGAGCGCCTCGGCGACGCGCTCGTCGACACCTTCGTACCGGCCGCAGATGATCACGAGCCGTTCGAGCCGGCTCAGTTCCCGCGCCAGCCCCTGGGTCAGCGTGCGTCCCTGGGGCGTCATCAGGATGACCGCCGACGCCGGCCCGCGCTCGGCGGCAATCGCCTCGACCGCCCGGAAGATCGGCTCGGGCTTCATCACCATCCCCGGCCCGCCGCCGTACGGCACATCATCGACTGTCCGGTGCCGATCGTCGGTGTAATCCCGAAGATCGCGGACCCGCAGATCGACGATCCCCCGCTCCCTGGCCCGGCCGATGACGCCGGCCTCGAGGCCTGCTTCGATCAGCCGGGGAAAGATCGTGATGACGTCGGCAGTCATGCCCGCGCCGGCCGGTTGAGCTCAATCAGCCCCGCGGGCGGATCGATCTCGATCACCTTTGCCGCCGGATCGACGCGCGGGCAGATCACCGCAGTAAAGGGAATCAGCACCGTCCCCGCCTCGTCGAGCGCCAGCAGCGCCACGCCGGTCGACAGATCCACGTAGCGCACCGTGCCGACCTCATCGCCCGACACCGTCCGCACCGTACAGCCGACGAGATCGTGCGCGTAGTACTCGTTGTCGCCGAGCGGCTTCAGCTCCGACTCCGGGATCCGCAGCTCGACGCCGCGCAGCGTTTCCGCCGCGCTGATGTCTTCGTATCCCTCGAAGCCGACGACCCACCGCCCGTCGCGCTCCCGGTTGGCCGACACGACCAGCGGCTCGACCCGCCCCTCACGCTCGCGGTAGAGGGTCGAGCCCACGGCGAAGCGCTCGTGCGGAAAGTCGGTCTCCGGGACCACCACCACGTGCCCCTTGTTGTGGTGCGGGCGGATGATGCGCCCGACGGTGACCATCGACGCCCACTCCACGACGGGTCTTCCGCGCGGTCAGCGGCCGTCGTCGACTTCGTCTTCGTCGACGAAGTCGACCGTCACCTTCCGGTCCTCGAGCTCGCCGGCCACGGCCGCCAGCGTGCGGAGAGCCGCGGCTGTCCGGCCCTGGCGCCCGATGACGCGGCCGAGCTCACCCGACGGCATCAGCAGCTCGATGCGCGTCTGCCCGCGCCGCTCCGACTCGGTCACCCGCACGACGTCGGGCTGCTGGGCCAGGGCCCGGGCCACGACCTCGACGACGTCGCGCGCGCGGCTCACGACGCCTGGACGGCCCCGGCCGGCTCCTCGGCCGGCACACGCGCGAGGAGCGTACGCACCGTGTCGGTGAGCTGCGCGCCGCGCTCCAGCCAGTGCTGCAGACGCTCGCGGTCGACCTTCACCTCGTGCGGCTGGCTCCGCGGATTGTAGTGGCCGAGCACCTCGATGAACCGGCCATCGCGGCCCGACGTTCTCTCGGCCACGACGATGCGGTAGAACGGCCGGTTCTTCGAGCCCCCCCGCCGCAGTCGAATAGCTACCATGCTGCCTCCATAACGAAACGCTTCCTATCTCATGCCCCTGAGCATGCCCATCAGCCGCTGGCGACCGCGGCGTCCACCGCCGCCACCGGCCATCGCGCTCATCGACTTCAGCATCTTGCGCATGTCGACGAACTGCTTCAGGAGACGATTGACTTCCTCGACGCTCGTGCCGCTGCCGCGCGCGATCCGCTTGCGCCGGCTGCCGTTGATGATCGCGTGATTACGGCGCTCCTGCGGCGTCATCGAGTTGATGATGCCTTCGATGCGCGCCAGCTGCCGATCATCGATCTGCGCCCGCTGCTCGTTGAGCTGCCTGATGTTGCCGAGCCCGGGGATCATTCCGAGGATCTGCTCGAGCGGTCCCATCTTCTTGATGGTCCGCAGCTGATCCCGGAAGTCCTCGAGCGTGAAGTCGTCGAGCCGCGTCTTCTTCTGCAGCCGCTCGCGGCTTTCATCGTCGAGCGCTTCCTCGGCGCGCTCGATGAGCGACAGCACGTCGCCCATGCCGAGCATGCGCGACACGAGGCGATCGGCCTGGAAGGCTTCGAGGTCCTGCAGGCGCTCGCCCGTGCCGACGAACGCGATCGGCACGCCGACGACGCCGACCACCGACAGCGCCGCGCCGCCGCGGGCATCGCCGTCCATCTTGGTCAGCACGACGCCCGTGATGCCGACGCGGTGATTGAACTCACCGGCGCTCTTGACGGCGTCCTGACCGGTCATCGCGTCGGCGACGTACAGCAGGTCGGTCGGCTCGACGGCCGCCTTGATCGCCTCGAGCTCGACCATCAGGTCGTCGTCGATGTGCAGCCGGCCGGCCGTGTCGACAATGAGCGTATCGAAGCCGAGATTGCGCGTTTCGGCGAGCGCGCCCTTTGCGCGCACGACGGGATCGAGCTCGCCGGCCGGGTCGTGGACGCGCGCCCCGATCTGCTTCGCCAGGACGTTCAGCTGTTCGATGGCGGCCGGCCGCCGGACGTCGGTCGAGACGAGCATCGCGTGGCGCCCCTGCCGCGCGAGCAGCCGCGCCAGCTTGGCCGACGTGGTGGTCTTGCCCGAGCCCTGCAGCCCGAGCATGAGAATGACGCGCGGCGTCTTCGAGGCCGGCGGCAGACCGCCCGCCTGATCGCCGAACAGCGCCAGCATCTCGTCGCGCACGATGCGGACGACGTGCTGGTCGGGCGTCAGGCTGCGGAGGACTTCGTCACCGACCGCCTTGACGCGCACCCGTTCGATGAACGCCTTGACGACGCGGAAGTTAACGTCGGCTTCGAGCAGCGCGAGCCGGATCTCGCGCAGAGCGGCGTCGACCGTCGCCTCGGTGAGCCGGGCTTCGCCCCGCAGCGACTTGAAGACGTCCTGCAGCCGTGTGCTGAGTGATTCGAACATGCGCCGCGTTCCGGCCTGCCCGGCACCGGCGCCTCGACAGGCCTAACCGGTTCAGGTGCAAACGGTTATGGTATACGAAAGGCCTGCCGCCGACAAGGAAAAGACGCGCAGCCCTGCCCGTCAGACCGTCTTCAGGGTGTGGCCGAGCTTTTCCTTCTTCGTCTTGAGATAGCGCCGGGTGAACTCCGAGGTGGGCGGAATCTCGATCGGCAGCGTCTCGACCACCGACAGGCCGTACCCCTCGAGCCCCACGAACTTTCGCGGGTTGTTCGTCAGGAGGCGCATCGTCCGGACGTTGAGGTCGCGGAGAATCTGCGCGCCGATGCCGTAATCGCGCTGGTCGGGCTTGAAGCCGAGCTCGACATTGGCCTCGACGGTATCGAGCCCCTGATCCTGTAAGGCATACGCCCGAATCTTGTTGGCCAGCCCGATCCCGCGCCCCTCCTGGTGGAGGTACAGGAGCACGCCCCGCCCTTCCTCCGCGATCCGCCGCATGGCCGCGTCGAGCTGCGTCCCGCAGTCGCAGCGGTGCGAATGGAAGACGTCGCCCGTCAGGCACTTCGAGTGGACCCGGACCATGACGTCCTCGCCGTTGCCGATGTCGCCGCAGACGAGCGCCACGTGCGACTGGCCGTCGAGCAGGCTTTCGTAGGCGTGGATGGTGAAGGTGCCGTAGTCGGTCGGCAGCCCGGCCGTAGCCACCCGCCGGACGAGACTCTCGACGCGCATCCGATAGCGGATCAGGTCCGCGATCGTGATCATCAGCAGCCCGTGCTTCTTCGCGAACTTCGCGAGCTCGGGCAGCCGGGCCATCGTCCCGTCATCGTTCATGATTTCGCAGATGACGCCGGCCGGATAGAGCCCGGCCAGCCGGGCCAGGTCGACGGCCGCCTCGGTCTGCCCTGCCCTGACGAGCACCCCGCCGTCGCGGGCGCGCAGCGGGAACATGTGCCCCGGGCGCAGCAGGTCCTCGGGCTTCGTGTTCGGGTCGATCGCCGCGAGGATCGTCGCCGCCCGATCCGCCGCCGAAATGCCGGTCGTCGTTCGCCCCCTCGCCTCAATCGACACCGTGAAGGCGGTGCCGAACGGCGTGCTGTTGCGGTCGACCATCAGCGGCAGCTGCAGCTCGTCGAGCCGCTCGCCGGTCATCGGCAGACAGATCAGCCCGCGCCCGTACTTCGCCATGAAGTTGATCGCCTCGGGCGTCACCTTCTCGGCGGCCATCGTCAGATCGCCTTCGTTCTCGCGATCCTCGTCGTCGACGACGATGACCATCCGGCCCTGACGGATCGCTTCGATGGCCTCTTCGACCGGCGCGAAGGGCGACTGGGAGCGGGACTTGGCGAGCTTGAGCTTCCTGGTCATGTTGCAACGCCACCTTGCAGCGCATCGGACGCCGCGCCGCGGGTCTCGATGGCCCGCAGCACGTACTTGCCGAGCACGTCGGCTTCGAGGTTCACCAGATCGCCCGCGGCCGCCTGCGACAGGTTCGTGTGCGCAAAGGTGAACGGAATGATCTGCATGAGGATGTCGCGCCCCTCGATGGCGGCAATCGTCAGGCTGATACCGTCGATCGCGATCGAGCCGCGCGGAATGACGAGCGGTTCGAGCCCGGCCGGGATCCGCACGGCCAGACGCCAGGCCTCTCCCTGCTTCTCGAGCGCGGCGATCGTACCGGTGGCGTCGACGTGCCCGAGCACGAAGTGGCCCCCCATGCGGGCATCGGCCCGCACCGGCCGCTCGAGGTTGACGAGACGGCCCGGCGCAAGGCGACCGAGCGCCGTCACGTTCAGGGTGACCGGCGACAGGTCGGCCCAGAAGCCCGTCTCGTCGAGGTCGGTGGCCGTGAGGCAGACGCCGTTGACGGCAATACTGTCGCCCGGCTGCAGCTCGCGCGCCAGCCGGGTGGCCACGCGCAGCCGTGCCCCGCCCTCGGAGCGCTGCACGACATCGACACGCCCGGTGTCTTCAATCAGTCCAGTGAACATCGAATTCGATCACCCGATCGTCGCCGAGCTGGCGGACGCGCGCGTCGGCCGGCACACGCTGCGTGATGGCAGCCGCCTTCACGCCGGCGCCGAGCCTGACCGGCGTCGCCGCGAGCTGAACCCGGTCGACGAAACGGACCGCGGCAAGCGCATCGTGCAGCGCCGGCCCGCCCTCCACGAGCAGCGAGAGGATTCCACGCCCGGCCAGCCAGCTCATCAGCGCGTCGAGGTCACGCGAGTCGAACGCCTGAACGTCGACGCCGCGGCGCTCGAGCGCCTCGAAGTGCGCGGCCAGGTGGTGCCGTGTCCGGCCGGTCGTCACCATTATGACCGGGCCTGCACCGAGCGTCGAGAAGACGCGCGCCGACGCCGGCACGCGACCGCGCCAGTCGACAATCACGCGCGTCAGCGGTCGCGCCCGGAACGCACCGCGCGCCGTCAGCTGCGGGTCGTCGACAAGGACCGTCCCTGAACCGACGGCAATTGCATCGATCTCGGCGCGCTGCCGCTGGAAGAACCGATCGGCCGCCGGACCGGTCAGCCGCACCGGCCGATCGCCAGGCCCCACAAAGCCGTCGGCCGACACGGCCGCCTTTGCCGTCACGAATGGACGACGACGCGTGATCCAGGTGAAAAAGGGCGTCAGCTGAGCGATCGCTTCGGTCTCGCGCACCCCGACCGTGACGTCGATGCCGTGAGCGCGCAGAAACGCCAGTCCCTGCCCCGATACTCGGGGATTGCGGTCGGTGGTGGCCGCCACCACACGCCGGATACCCGCCGCCACGACGCGCTCGGTACAGGGGCCGGTCCGGCCGGTGTGCGAGCACGGCTCGAGCGTGACGTACAGTGTGCCGCCGCGCGCCCGGCTGCCGGCGCGTTCGAGCGCCACGACTTCCGCGTGCGGACCGCCGGCCGGCTCCGTCGTCCCCTGCCCCACCACGATGCCGTCGCCGTCGACCACGACGGCGCCCACCGCCGGGTTCGGACTCGTACGGCCGCGGCCGCGCTCGGCCCAGGCCAGCGCGCGGTCCATCATCGCGGCGTCGAAGGGCGTTACCACTTCTCGGTGAACAGCGCGTCGACGTAGGCCTCGGCATCGAACGGCAGCAGATCGTCGATCCCTTCGCCGACGCCGATGTAGCGGATGGGCAGCTTGAGGTCGTGCGCAATCGCGACGGCAACGCCCCCCTTGGCCGTGCCGTCGAGCTTGGTCAGCACGATGCCGCTGGCACCGCCGGCCGCCATGAACTCACGTGCCTGAACGAGCCCGTTCTGGCCGACGGTCGCGTCGAGCACGAGCAGCACGTCGTGCGGCGCGCCGGGCACTTCGCGTCCGACGACGCGCCGGATCTTGTCGAGCTCGGCCATCAGGTTCACCCGCGTATGCAGGCGACCGGCCGTATCGACAATCACTACATCGCGGCCGCGCGCCCGCGCCGCCGACACGGCATCGAAGGCCACGGCGGCCGGATCGGCGCCCGGCTGGGCACGGATCAGATCGACACCGGCGCGCTCGGTCCAGATCGCCAGCTGCTCCACGGCCGCCGCGCGGAACGTGTCGGCCGCGCACACGAGCACGGAGTGCCCGTCGCCCTGCAGCAGCTTCGCCAGTTTCCCCACCGTCGTGGTCTTGCCCGTGCCGTTGACGCCGACGACGAGAATGACGTGCGGCCGCGTGGCGATCGCCGGCGCGGGCCGGACGTCGGTGAGGATTTCGCGCATGATCCGGCCGACACGATCGCGGAGCGTCCCCTGGCGATCAGCCTTGACGGCCGCGATGATGCGTTCGGTGGCGGGCAGCCCGACGTCGGCCGTCAGCAGCGCGTCTTCGAGCGCCTCGAGCGTATCGACGGTCAGCGGCCGGCCGGCCACGACCGGTCCGGAGGGTGTCGCCGCCGCCGACGCGGTCGTGTCGGCGCCGTAGTCGTCGGCGCCCGACAGCCGCTCGCGAATCTGCTGGGCCGTCTTGGCCAGCCCTTCACGGATACGAGAAAAGAACGAAGCCACGGATGTTCAGTTGTTCCTTTCCGGCTCGCCGCGCTGCGGTCGCAGCATCAGGCAGCCGAGTGCTTCGCGCGGGGTCTTGGCGCCGGCCAGGACCGCTGCGACTTCGGCAGTGATAGGAAGCTCGACCTCGTGACGGCGCCCCAGCTCGAGCACCGCTTCGGTCGTCCGGACGCCCTCGGCCACCATGCGCATGCCGTCGAGCACGTCCGAGATCGGCCGTCCTCGTCCGAGCTCGAGGCCCACGTGATGGTTCCGGCTGAGCGGCGCCGTGCACGTCAGGACGAGATCGCCCAGCCCGCTCAGCCCGGCCATGGTCTCGCCACGGCCGCCCATCGCACAGGCCAGCCGCGACATCTCCGCCAGACCGCGCGTAATGAGCGCAGCCATCGCGTTGTGGCCGAGGCCGAGCGCCTCGACGGCCCCGGCGGCAATCGCGATCACGTTCTTCATGGCCCCGCCGATCTCGACGCCCACGACGTCGTCGGTGCCGTAAAGGCGGAGGTAGTGGGTGCGGAAACGCTGCTGCACCAGGCTCACCGCCGCCGCGTCGGCCGATGCGGCGACCAGGGCCGTCGGCGTGCCTCGCGCCACCTCCGACGCGAAGCTCGGCCCCGACAGGACGACGACCGGAACCTCGGCGCCACACTCGGCCGCGAGCACCTCGGACATGCGCAGCAGTGAGCCGTTCTCGATGCCCTTCGTGGCGCTGACGAGCGTGGCACCTGGCGGCAGGTGCGCGGCCGCGTCGCGCACCACCTGCCGCAGCCCGTGCGACGGGACGGCCACCACGACGAAGCGCGCGCCATCGAGCGCCTCGTCGAGTGACGCCGTCACGTGGACGGTGTCTGGCAGTGGAATGCCGGGAAGATACGCCTGGTTGACCCTCGTGCCGGCCAGCTGGCCGATCAATCCTCGATCCCGTCCCCAGAGCGAGACGACATGGCCCGCCGTGGCCAGGTGGATAGCCAGCGCCGTACCCCAGCTGCCCGCGCCGAGGACAGCGGCGCGCTCGACGACCGGTTGCATCACCCGGTCATTGTACCGGCTCACCGGCCCGGGCCCGCGGCACGACTGGCGCGGTCGTTGCTAGGTTTCCTGTATAACGGAGTGCCCATCCGAGCGAAGGAGTGACGTCAATGAGCAGGCTGCATCCCGGTTTCCTGGCCGTCGTCCTGACGGCCGCCCTGGCGCTTTCAGGCGTCACCACCTCGTCGGCCCAGCAGCCGGCGGCCCGGTATTCGGCCGTGGCGGTCGACATGCTGTCGCCCGGCGCCGGAGCCGGCACCTTTCCGGTCAACATCGTCATCAACCGCTGGTCGACGCAGGAAGAAGAAGATCGGCTCGTGGCCATCCTGCTCGAGCAGGGGCCCGACGCCCTGCTGACGGCCATGCAGAAGTGGCCACCCGTCGGATCGGTCGCACCGACCGGCGGCGTCGGCTTCGACATCCGCTTCGCGGTCCTCACCCACCGGGACAACGGCCTCGATGAAGTGATGGCGCTCACCGACCGCCCCATGTCGTTCCTGGAACGGCGGGCCGCCGGGCGCTCGACCGACTACCCGTTCACGCTGATCCAGATGCAGACGAAGCCGAGCGGCGACGGTGAAGGCCAGATCTCGATTGCCGCGCGCCTCCGCATCGACAAGGTGAACCGGACCCTGGTCATCGACAACTTCACCGACCAGCCGATCATGCTGCGGGGACTGAAGCGGGAACAGTAGGAGCGCACACGCTTCACGGTCGGACCGGTCCGACCGTGAAGCCGTCGGAGAGAGGGCTACCGCGCCGCGCGGCGCTGCGAGATCGACGTCACGTTGGCGGGCGTCGCCTCGCTCGATCGCTGGCTCACCACAAGGCCTGCACGCCGGACGGCGAGCGAATGGCGCTGCTTCTCGAGAGCCGCGGCACGACGGGCGGCCGCGGGCAGCTTGCTCTGGTCGTAGCCGGAGAAGCGGACGATCGGCGACCGATCACGCTGTTCGAGATTTGCCGGCCAGCTGCGTCCGCACGCGTCGCAGTACCACCGCGCCGGCAGCCTCGTCCCGTCGTCGGCCGTCGTCGGAGGCAGAAGTCCGAGCGGACCGCGATGATGGCACCGCCCCAGCCAGTACACCAGTGCCCCAAAGGCGGCGACCGCACCGAGTGCCAGGGCTGCCGCGGGGGCGACCAGGACCACGACGACCACAGCGGTCGCCGTCAGGGCGGATAAGGCGAGCTGTTGCCTCGTCATGAGTCATCCTCCGCACGGGCGTGATGACAGATTTCTCGTCCGCGCGTCTTTCCGACAGTTCAAGCTGTGTGCCATGACGTGCCGCCGCGTGCAGCCCGGCCGGACGACCGCCCGCGTGCGAAAAGATGGGAAGCCGGATGCACACCTTCGGCGATCCGGATTCGGACGGGCACCGGCCGGAACGCCAGGCGCGTGTGGTGTGTCCCCGCCTGTCAGCCCCTCGTTGAACAATCCGCATAACGGCAGTGCCGCCAGGGTGCAGCTTCTGCGATCCCGCGGCCGAAGGGCGAAAGTCCGATAGACCTATAACTTAATGATTTTCAATGAGATATTCACATCATGACCTTCGATTTTCGCTTGACAGGCGTCTGGCACGTTCCTAGAATCACCTTCGGTCCGGCGACGGTCGCCCCGTTCGCGGGCGGCGCCCAGAGGAGTCACATGGCAGCATCACCAGAACGCGTGGAAAAGGAAGATCGTACGGACAAGGAACGGCTCAAGGCCGTCGAACTGGCCTTCGGCCAGATCGAGAAGCAGTTCGGCAAGGGGGCCATCATGCGGCTCGGCGGCCGCGAGGTCGCGCCCGTGCCCGCCATCTCGACCGGCTCGATCAGCCTCGACTGGGCCCTCGGCGTCGGTGGGCTGCCACGCGGCCGCGTGGTCGAGATTTTCGGCCCCGAATCCTCGGGCAAGACGACGCTGGCGCTGCAGACGATTGCGCAGGCGCAGAAGCTGGGCGGCGTGGCCGCGTTCATCGACGCCGAGCACGCGCTCGATGCGCAGTACTCGCAGAAGCTCGGCGTCGACCTCGAGAACCTGCTGGTCTCGCAGCCCGACAACGGCGAGCAGGCGCTCGAAATCGCCGAAGTCCTCATCCGTTCGAACGGCGTCGACGTCGTCGTCGTCGACTCGGTGGCGGCCCTGGTGCCGCGCGCCGAAATCGAGGGCGAGATGGGCGAGGCGCAGGTCGGCCTGCAGGCGCGCCTCATGTCGCAGGCGCTGCGCAAGCTTACCGGCGTCGTGTCGAAATCGAAGACCTGCCTGATCTTCATCAACCAGCTGCGCGAGAAGATCGGCGTCATGTTCGGCAACCCGGAAACCACCACGGGCGGCCGCGCGCTGAAGTTCTACTCGTCGGTGCGTATCGACATCCGTCGCATCGGCGCCATCAAGGACGGCGACCAGGTCATCGGCGGACGCACGCGCGCGAAGGTCGTCAAGAACAAGGTGGCCCCGCCCTTCCGCGAAGCCGAGTTCGACATGATGTACGGCGAGGGCATCTCGCGCGAGGGCGACCTGCTCGATCAGGGTGTCGAGCGGAAGATCATCGAGAAGAGCGGCACCTGGTTCTCGTACAACGGCGAGCGACTCGGCCAGGGACGCGAGAACGCCAAGAGCTACCTCCGACAGAACCCGAACGTGGCCGCCGACATCGAGCTCCGGCTGCGCCGTGAGCTCGGGCTGCCGACGCCCTCCGAGGAATAGCCTCGCCCCCTGCGCGGGCGGTCCGCCCCCTGACGGACCGCCCCGTCGCTTCCTCCCCTTTCGGATTAAGATGCGGCATCCATGATGCTGCGTCTCGCTGGTACGACTCTCTTCGTCGTCCTGCTCGCCCTGGTGCGCGTGTCTGCGCAGCAGGCGACGCCGGCTGTTCCCCCGGACTACACGTTCACGGCCACCGGAAGCCGCTGGCTGCCCGTCGCGCTCTCGGGTGACGGCACGCGATTCGAGCTGACCTGGCCCGAGACAGGCGACGACTGGGACACGGCGCTGCTCTCGATCGGCGTCGCCGCCGCATCCGCAGCCGGGGACGAGTCGTCGTCGCCGGCGCCCTGCCTCGTCGTCACGGCCGGGCCGTACACAGACCGCCAGTACTTCAGTCCGCGCGACGTGGGCGCACGATGGCTGAACCTGAGCCACCTGCCGCGCGATCTCGCGCCCGGCACACGTGTGTCGATCGAGGCGCACGGCATGACGCTCGGCACGGGCACGACGACGCTGCGGCTGTTCGCGCGACGGCCGGCGCTCGACGGCCCCGTCCTCGTCCTCGCGCCGCACCCGGACGATGCGGAGATTGCCGCCTTCGCCCTGTATGCGACGACGAACGCGACGGTCGTGACCGTCACGTCGGGCAACGCTGGCGCACCAACCTACGAGGCCGTCTTCGACGATGGGCAGGAAGCCGGGCAGTACCGGTTCAAGGGCCGGATCCGCACGATCGACAGCATTACCGTTCCGCTGCAGGGCGGCGTTCCGCCCGAGCGGGCGGCCAACCTCGGGTACTTCGACGCGCGCCTGGCGGCCATGTACCAGCAGCCGACGTCGGTGATTCCCGAGATGTACGGGCCGAACACCGACATCGGCGTCTACCGTCGCTACAACGTGAGCCCGCTCGTTGGCAGGGGCTCGCGCGAGTCGACGTGGACCAATCTCGTCGACGATCTGTACGAGCTGCTGCGCCGGGTGCGTCCCGAAGTCATCGCCGCGCCGCATCCCCAGCTCGACACGCACCTCGACCATCAGTTCACGACGGTCGCGCTCGTCGAGGCGCTCGAGCGCTGGAATCGCGACGTGACGCTGCTGCTCTACACGAATCACGCCGATTCGAACCGCTACCCGTACGGTCCGGCCGGCACGCTCGTCTCGCTGCCTCCGCCGCCAGGACCGGTCGAGCTCGACGGGGTCTTCTCGCTGCCGGTCGATCGCGATCTGCAGCGCGACAAGCTCTTCGCGCTCGAATCGATGCACGACCTCCGCTTTTCGCCCACCCGGCAATACCAGCTGGCGCTCGGCGACGGCCGGGCAATCGCGCCCGAGAAGGAGGGACCGGGCCCCGACATCACGTACCTGCGTCGAGGCCCGCGCTCGAACGAGCTGTTCTTCGTGTACGACCGCGCCAGCGTGACCCGGATGATGGACGCGTTCCTCGCGCCGTGGCGCGCCAGGCGGGGCGGCTGACGCGTCGGCCGACACCCGCGCTGCGGCTGCGCCGCCCTGCCCTATCGCAGCACGTCGAACATGCGCGAGAACCTGATCGTGAGCGCGCGATCGGTGCGC
>QGVF01000086.1 GCA_003242705.1 Acidobacteriota bacterium | reverse complement strand
CCCTTCGTCGCCACCGGTGCGGACCCGCTCCTGCAGCGGCACGTGGCCGAGGAAGGGCACCGACAGCTCGTCGGCCAGCCGCTCACCGCCGCCCCGGCCGAACAGGTCGGCCTCGCGGCCGCAATCGGGACAGACGAAGTGGCTCATGTTCTCGATGAGCCCCAGCGTCGGCACGTTGAGCTTCCGGTACATGTTGATCGCGCGCCGCGTGTCCGCCACAGACACCGTCTGCGGCGTCGTCACGAGCACAGCGCCGGCGACCGGCACAGACTGGCTCAGGCTCAGCACTACGTCGCCCGTGCCGGGCGGCATGTCGACGAACAGGTAGTCGATGTCGTTCCAGCGGACCTCGCGGAAGAACTGCTGGACCGTCTGATGCAGCATCGGGCCGCGCCAGATGATCGGCGACTCGTCGTCGGTCAGAAAGCCGATCGAGACGACCTGGATGCCGTACTGCTCGGCCGGCAGAATCTTCTGTCCGTCGGTCTGCAGCTGGGTGTGCATGCCGAGCATGATCGGCACGTTCGGCCCGTAGATGTCGCCGTCGAGAATCGCGACGCGGCTGCCGCGCGAGGCCAGGGCCGCCGCCAGGTTCACCGTCATCGTGGTCTTCCCGACGCCGCCCTTGCCGGCGCCCACCGCGATGATGTTCTTGACGCCCGGCACCGGCGACTTGCCCCCCACCGGACCGGCCGCCCGGACCGCCGCGGTCATCTCGACCTCGACCGCCGTGACGCCGGGCAGCGCCGACACGGCGGCGTGCGCCTGGTCGCGCATCAGATCCTTCACCGGACAGGCCGGCGTCGTCAGCTCGATCGCGAACGAGACGCGACCGCCATCAATCTTCAGATCCTTCACGAATCCGAGCGAGACGATGTCCTTGTGGAGATCAGGATCGCGGACGCTGCGCAGGGCATCGAGCACCGCAGCTTCGGTCACAGTGGCCATCGACCGATTGTAACGTCGGCTCGGGCCACGGACGAGCGATCACGACGTCGATTCGCCCGTCGGCACCCGACGACGCCGCGGCGGGCGCCCGAATGCCGCACGCGCATCGTCATTGAGCAGCGCCCACAGCGAGTAGGCCGCAAGTGCCGTGCCGAATGGCGGGATGAACAGCGCGGGAACGGCCAGCAGCAGCGCCGCCAGCCGCCCGCCCTTGCGGCGACGGGTGATCGCCCGGCCGGTGACGATCATGAGCCACCCGCCGAGGCTCATCGCGAGACCGCCGGCGAGCAGCATCCACACCACGGCCATCGCTTCGGCCCCGTCCGATGTCAGGCTGGCGGTTCCGCCGGCAAGCAGCAGCAGTGCCGCCCCGCAGGCGAGCGCCACCCACCCGGTCAGCCCGTGGAGCCAGCCGAGAACGTCGAGGTGCACCCGCACGGCGCGGCGTCAGGACGGATTGACCGGACCGGAGCGGAAGAAGGCCGCCTGAATCCGGTCGAGCAGGCTCGAAATCTCGGTGAAATCGACCGCGACGTCGCGGCAGGCGACCCTGGCCGGGACCGGCGCGCCGCGGTAGCTGGCGACCGGTTCCAGTCCGGGATGGCGGAAGTCGGGATGGGCTCGCCGCGTATGGCGCGCACAGACCCGGCGGACTTCGACGGGAGGGGCCGATCGCGGCAGCCCGACAATATCGAACAGATCGTGCACGGGCCTGGCCCAGCTGAACAGCGCGCTCAGCGTGCGCCGAGCGTCAGCAGCAGTTCGCGGCGGGTTTCCTCGTCGAGCGCATCGAGGTCGAGCGAGCTCTCACACTCGTCGCACAGCAGCTCAACGAGCGCCGGTCGACCTTCTTCCTGTGCCGGCTCGAGCTGGCTCTCGCTTACCCGAATCAGGTGCATCTGCAGGGTTTTCGCGAGAAACGCCTCGGAATTCCCGCAATTGGGACACGTCAGGGACAAATCAACGACTCCGTGTTCGGACCACTCTCAATACGGTCGGCAAGAGTGTATCCCAAACGGGACGGTCGGACCCCGCATTTCGATGGCTTTTTCACCACTCGCAGGAACGCAGCTGCTCCGGCGGATACCACAGTCGGCCGCTCACCGTCCGTCCCGGCAGCATCGCCCGGACGGCATCGACGTAGAGCGCCAGCTGGACTTCGTGTTCGGGCCGCCGACGTCCGGTCTTCAATTCGAGTACCACGACCGACCCGTCGTCGCGCTCCACGATGCAGTCGATGGCGCCACGCAGGCACGTGTCGGGCCGGTCAGGAGGGAAATACGAGAACGGCACTTCGTGATAGCGGGTGCCGCCGGCGAGCAGCGCCGCGACCTGCTCGTCCTTCCAGAGCGCCCGATAGATACGAACGGCCTGCGACACGACTTCACCAGGATCGGCGGTGTCCGCCCGTTCGAACGTCGTGAACAGGACCTCAGCCGCGGCCAGCAGCGCCTGCTCGTCGAGCCCGGCGTCGAGCTCCCGCTGGAGCATGCGGTGCACCAGGGTGCCCGCGAGCCGCTGGACGTCGCGTTCGTCGCTCCACGGCGCTGCCGCGCGCGTTTCCCCGGGCGCCACCCCGTCGACCACCTCACCGGCCCACACGGCCGACGCCGGCAACGCGCGCAGTCCCGCGTCGCGCAGCGGCTCCACGGGCCCGATCTCGGCGCTGCCGGTCCCGGAGATCGCGGTCGACACCAGTTGCCGGGGCGGATCGCTCGGGCGGCACACACGGCAGACGAAGCGCCCGGCCTCGGTCACCCAGCTCACCTCGTCGGCCTCCCCGGCAGCCGCCTCTTCGAAGCACCGGGCGAGCGACGTCGGCAGCAGCGCCGCCAGCGTCCGGCTGCCCCTCGTCCGCAGCGTGCCTTTCGCGTCGACTTCCGCGGCCAGGTACAGCCGGTCGCGCGCCCGCGTCAGCGCGACGTACAGCAGGCGTCGCAGCTCCTCGGTCTCGCGCCGGTCCTCGAGCGCCGTCGCCTCGTTGGTACCGAACGTCAGCGCCGGCTCGCCGTCGGGCCCCTGCTCGATGAGGGTGAAGCCGCCCGCGCGTCCCCGCGCACCCGCCTGCAGGTTCACGACGAACACGATCGGAAACTCGAGCCCCTTGGCCGCGTGAATCGTCATGAGGTTGACGGCGCCGGCCGCCTGGACGATGGCGTTCGAGTCGTCGCCGGCACGCAGTGTTTCGAAGTACGCCGCGAGTCGATCGAGCGTCGCGTACCCCCGGTTCTCGACGCGGCGGACGAGCGCGCGCACCTTCTTGATGTTCTCGCGCGCCTGTTCGAGGCGGCGCCCCGACAGCTCGCGGAAGTACGCCGACTCGCGCAGGACAATGTCGAGCAGCTCGCCGGGGGGAATCTGTCGGGCGAGCGTAAGCCACCGCGCAACGCCCTCGCGCGCCGCGGTGAGCAGCCCGGCATCGACCTCGTCGAGCTCCACGTCGGGTGCCGCCCGGCCCAGCAGCGCGGCCGAGAACGACGGCGCCAGCCGCGCAAGCGCGACGTCCGACAGCCGGACGAAGCGCGACCGCAGCAGCTCGGCCGCGCGCAGATCCGACTCGGGCCGCGCAAGGAACCGCAGCAGCGACTGCAGGTCCTGCACCTCGGGCGCGTCGAAGAAGCCGAGACCCTTATAGACGTACGTGCGGACGCCGCGCCGCTCGAGTGCCTCCTCGAAGTACTGATGTCCGGCGCGGGCGCGAAACAGGATCGCGATGTCGTCGGGCCGCGCCGGCCGCACGCCCGTCTCACGGTCGCGCACGGCGGCCGTCTGCAGCAGCCGCACGACCTCGTCGGCCACGGCCGCCGCCGACGCCTCGATCGACGCCTCGGCCACGATCCCCACGACCGGCTGGCCGTCGCGCAGCGCGCCGTCGGCAATCGGCGGCGTCGGAAACCGATCCTCGTCACGGTAGTACCATCGATCCTCGACGCTCGCGTCGCCCGCCATCGCTCCCGACACGGCGTTGACGAACGCCAGCAGCTCCGGCACCGATCGGAAGCTCGTCGAAATGGCCTGGCGCACCTGCCGTCCCGGCCGCAGCATCCCGATGCGCCGCGCCGCTTCGTCGAGCAGCGTCACCTCGGCGTGGCGGAACCGGTAGATCGACTGCTTGCGGTCGCCGACGACGAAGATGGACGTGTGCGCGTCGGCGACGCCTTCGCCTTCGGCCCACGCGTCGATGAGCAGTTCGATCAGCTGCCACTGCCGGCGGCTCGTGTCCTGGAACTCGTCGATCAGCAGGTGGTGATAGCGCGACTGCAGCTTCAGCCGGCTCCGGGCGAACTCCTCCTGGCGCGCGAGCAGCAGCACCGCACGATCGAGCATCGCCGCAAAGTCGAGCAGCGCGTGCTCGGCCAGGAGGCGCTCGTAGGCAGCAACCGCGACCTCCAACACCTTGAGCACCCCGCGCGCGAGCAGCGCGTCGAGGTCGCGATCGAGCGCCTCGCCGGCGGCGAGCACCGGTTCGGCGGCCGCCTTCAAGGCCTCTTCGTGCTTCCGCTTCGTGGCCGCGTCGATCGCCGTCGCGTACGGCCTGACCAGGCGCTGGCGGGGCGTGCCGCTCTGCGTGAGGAAGTACGCCTCGAGTCTCCGCCGGACCTGCTGCACCGCAATCGGGTCCGCCTCGGCACCAGCCGCGCGATCGAGCGCGCGCAGGTCCTCGGCCACCCATCGGTAGTCGGCCACGCCGTGCGGCCCCGTCTCAATCAGCGTCCTGCGCAGCGCCGGTGACAGCTCCCGCTGCAGGAAGTCGAGATACCGCGCGGCCGCGGCCGCGGCTGATGTCGGCTCGGGGTGGCGCGCCACGAACGATCGCAGAGCCGGCAGCGCGACCTGCCGGCGATCGATGAGGCTCCCGAGCGCTTCGCGGAGCGTCGGCGGCGCGACGCGGACGAACAGCAGCCGCACGTCCTCGTGACTCGCCGCCATCGCGCGCGCACGCGCCAGGGCCGTGTCGAGCGCCTCGCTTGCGAAGCGCGCGATCTCGGTCTCGTCGGCGACCTCGAACGTCGGCTCGACGCCGGCTTCGATGGGGAACTCACGGAGCAGGCCGAAGCAGAAGGCGTCGATCGTCGTAATCTGCACGTCCTGCATGCGGGCGCTGATGGCCTGCCAGCGATCGGCCGGCAGCTGGCCGGCCGCCGCGCCGCGCCGCAGCGCGGCCAGCACGCGGTCGCGCATCTCGGTTGCCGCCTTCCGCGTGAAGGTCATCGCGAGGATGTTGCGCGGATCGACGCCCAGCGTCAGCAGCCGCACGTAGCGGTCGACGAGCACGCGCGTCTTGCCCGTCCCGGCCGACGCCTCGAGGACGACGTCGTTGTGCGGGTCGACGGCAAAGTCGCGGGCGGCCTGATCGGGCGGTGTGCCGATCGGCTCCTCGTCGTGTTCCAGCGCGTCAAACAGGCTCGGCTGCGACATCGTCGACAGACTGGTACTCCTTGCGGCAGACGCCCGCGTAGCCGCAGGCGGCGCAGAGCGATGGCTTGACGGGGCGCGGCGGGAACTCGCCGCGCTCGATTCGCTCGACGACCGCGGCAAACTCCGACGCCCGCGTCTCCATCTCGGCGGCGACTTCTTCCGGCGCGCCCTTCGTAATGCCGCCCGTGAAGCGGCGATCCTCGCCGAACGCCACGTACATCGCGGCAGCCACGCCGTACTGCTTCCCTTCCCGTTCGGCCAGCAGCTGCCGCGCGCAGTAGGCATAAATCGGCGCCTGCAGCGACGACGCGTCCGGGACGCGGCCGAGCTTGTAATCGACGATGCGGAGGGTGTCGTCGGCGAGCACGTCGATGCGATCGGCCTTGCCGCGAATGGCGATTTCGCGCGACGACAGGCCGGCGTTCACCGGGAACACGAAGCGTCCCTCAATCGACTCCTCGAGCAGGCGTCTGACGACGGCCGCACCGCCGCGCGCCTCGAGCTCGAGCACGCGATCGGCCACGCCCGGGGCGACGATCGATCCCGCGATGCGCATCCGCTCGAGTGCGCGATCGGCCGGCGGCAGCGTCGCGAGCAGCTCGTCGGTGACCTCGGCGAACAGCGCATGAGCCTCCGGCAGGTTCGCCGTCGTGACGGCGCCCATGCCGCGCTCGTCCCAGCGGCGGTAGAAGCGCTCGAGCAGCGTGTGCAGCAGCGAGCCGCGCTCGAGCGGCGAGAGGCCGACCGCCTCGGGCCGCTCTTCGACGAGCTGCAGGACGAACTCCGAAAAATAGCGGAACGGGCAGGCCGCGTAGCGATCGACGCGGCTGACGCGGTACACGTCGGGCGGCGCCGCGGCGACACGTCCTGAGTACGTCGGCGTGTCGAGCGCCGGGCGCCGGCGCCGCAGTCGCAGCCAGCGGTCGATGCCGGGCTCGAGACCGGCGGGCATGACCGGACCGGTCAGCAGCTCGTCGGCAAAGAGCGGTCCCGGATCCGGCAGTTCTTCGCGCTCGCGCGGCAGTCCGGCCGCGCCGTCGAGAATCGTCGCGAGCCCGACGACCGTCTCGCCGTCGAGCTCGAACGCCGACAGCCGCGTGCGGCGCCGGGCGAGCGTCAGCACGTCGCGGAACGCCGCCTGTCGAGCGGCGTCCTGCTCGGCGTCCTGCGGCCAGCCGAGCGCCTTGAGCAGGCCGGCCGAATAGAAGAAGGATCGCCGCTGACGCTCGGCCCAGTCGGTCTCGACGAGCCCCACCAGGAACACGTCGTCGAACTCGCCGAAGCGCGCGGCCGCGGCGTCCACCAGGTGGACACCGTCTCGGCCGCGCGCCGGCGCGAACGTCTGTGCCTCGAGGGCGTGATAGACGAGCGCCGCGAGGTCGTCGCCCAGCCGCGGCCCGCCGCCGACGCGCGCGAGCGCGTCGGCCAGGCCGTCGAGCACGGCCAGCACGGCGGCGCGGGCGCGCCGCACGCGCTCGCCCGCGCCGCCGCCAGGCAGGTCGCGGCGCTCGATCGCGCGCAGGAACGCGGCGAGGCAGCGCACCTGCGCGGCCGCGTCGCGTCCCTCGCGGCAGCCGGCAAGCGCCTCGGCAGCGGCCAGCCCGGCACGCGCCGCGCGCCGGGCGTGCGCGGCCGTGCCGGCTCGGCGCCGATCCTGCCCCTCCCACCGGTCAATCACCGGCTCGAACGTATCGACCGCACCGTCGGCCCGTTCCTCGGCCAGCACGCGCGCGAGGTCGTGCACCTCGCGCGCGCGCACGATCTCGCCGTCGACCTCAAACCGCGCCAGCGGCGACCGCAGCAGCGCCAGCACGGCGTCGCGCGAGCCTTCGGTTCGCGCGACCGCCAGGGCCAGATCGACCAGAGCGGCGTACGGCTCGGCCGCCAGCGGCAGCGTGTCGAACGCCTGATACGGCACCCGCGCGTCGGTCAGCACCTGCTGCGCCAGATACAGATACGGCAGCGGCCGGTGGAACACGACGGCGGTCGGGCCTGGCAGCACGTGATCGTGGCGCGCGGCGCGTGCGCGCACGTGCCGCGCGACCTGGCGCAGCTCTTCCTCGCGGTCGCGGCTGATCGCCACCGGGACGCCGGCGTCGGTCCGGACGTCGCTGTCGAGCTCGACGAGCACCGGCATGCGCTCGATGTCGGGCGCACGCTGCTCCTCGATCCCGGGCAGCTCGCGTTCGACCCGAGCGCGGAACCCGGCGTCATGTGCTTCATCGGTCATCACGACGTGGACGGCCTCGCACCCGCGCAGCCGGCCGATGAGGTCGAAGTCGGCCGGCCACAGTCCGCGTGGATCGGCCGGGTGGTCGGCCACCGCGACGACCAGCTCGCGACAGGGCAGCTGCGGCTGTTCGCGCAACAGCCGCGCGCGCAGCTCGTGCTCGTCGACGCCGCCGCTCCTCCGAACGGCGCGCTCGTACGCCAGAAACGCGAAGCCGAGAAACCTTGTCTGTTCGATCAGGCCTTCGCTGCCGCGGTCGGTCCCCCGCTCGACGCGCAGCTCATCGAACATCGTCCGGGCGAACGCGCGGATGCGGCGGTTCCGCCGCCTGAGCTCGTCGTAGAAATCGAGCATCGCCGCGACGATGCCCGGCCGCAGCTCGAACGGCGCCTGAATGTTCGGCCGCAGCGCGAGTGCGCGGTGAATGGCCGCCTCGAGCATCACGTGCCGCTCGATGCGGTCGAGCCAGCGCACCGACGGCGCGAGCGACGCCGCCATCCGGGCCAGCCATTCCTCGCGCGTGACGATGTCGGGACAGATGAGCGCAGCGGAACCGTGCGCGAACGCGTGCTGCTCGATCGTCAGGCGCAGAAGAGCGCCGGCGGCACGCGTCGGCACCACGATGGCGCGACGCCGGGCGGCCAGCGGGCCGCCCGAGAGCGCCAGATCGACCAGCGTCCGGCGGAACGAGGCCAGGCCGCGCGCTCGGATCAGGACACGTCGCTGCATGAGCGTGTCCAGTCTCTCACCGATCGTTCACGGGAGCACGGGCGGCTCCAGGCTGGCGGCCAGATCGGCCCGCACCTGCTCGATGAGCAGCATCGCACCGGCCGCCGCGGCCGACGCCTCGCGCATTTCGTTCGACCGGCTCGACCGCGCCTGACGCCGGCGGGCGAACGCTTCCTGCGCCAGCCGGACGACGTTGCCGAAGGCCGTGTGCACGCCGGCGAGCGACTCGGGCGGGCGGATGCCGTCGAGCTCCTGCGCGATGCGCAGCAGCTCGGCCTCGGCCAGGCTGATCTGCCCGGGCGTGATTCCGCCCATCTCCTTCAGCGTCGTCAGGTGCTCCTCGAGCGAGTCGAAGCGGTCGAACAGGGGCGCGAGCCGCCGCTCGTAGGTGCGGGCGGCGGCGAGCTGGCGCTTGTGCGAGGCGAGCGCGGCCTGGAACGCCTTGACCGCGTCGATCGTGGATTCGAGGTCGCGCCGCAGCGCCGCGACCTCGGCGGGACGACGACGGCCGAGCTGGGCGTCGCGCCGCTCGAGCTCGTCGAGCAGGCGCGCGACCGCGGCCACGTCGCCGCGCTCCCGCGCCGCTTCGGCACGCGTCCGGAGCGCCGAGAGCAGCGCGGCGTAGGCCGACCCGGCGGAGATTTCCTCCTGCAGCATTTCCGATACGGTCTGCTCGACGACCGGATCGCCCATCCGTCCGGCGGCGCGCGCCGCGCCCGACAGGATGCCGATGCGCTCGGCGCCGTTGTCGGCCAGCTCGGCGGCGCTCAGCGCGAGCGCGACCGATTCGCGCAGCGTGGGCGCCGGCAGCAGCGGCTCGCGCGGCGGCGGAGGAGCGATGAGGGCCAGCTCGACCGCGGGCTCGCCGGCCGCGATGCGCAGCTCGGCGATGACCTCGTCGAACAGTGAGGCGAGCTCCCGGATGTCGTCGGCGCGGTAGTGATAGTGCGCCTCCGCCCAGGCGAGCAGCTGACGCCGTGCGCCTTCGGCCAGGCGCAGCCGTGTCTGCACGTCGGTCAGCGTCGTCAGCTGATCGAGCACGCGCGCGACTTCCGCCGTGAGCGCCGCGTAGTCCGCTTCGCCCCGCGTTGCCGCGTAGTGCTCGGCGCGCATGGCCTCGATATAGCGCTCGGTCCGTTCCCGATCCACACCCGCGGCCGGCAGGCTGACGAGCTGCATCTCGGCCGGGGTTCCGCCGCCGAGCAGGAGGTTGAAGATGACGCGGTCGCCGACGAACACCGGTTCGCCGAAGCTCGGGAGCGGTTCACCCGAGGACAGGAACACGCGGTAGATCGTGCCCGGCACGGCAGCGGGCAGCTGCGCAAAGGCCGCCACCGCGGACGCAAAGAGGACGACCGTGGGAGCCAGGACGAGGGCGCGCATCGGCAGTGTGACATTGTCGCCGAAAAGGGCGTGTGGAAAACCTGTGGAAACGTCGCGGAAGACCTGTGCGACCTCTGTTCATCCGGATCTTTTTCGGTCCGCTGCCGGTGCATTTCGACCGATCCCGTCCGCGGCACGTTTCTTCGCACCTGCTTTCGCTTGCGCCGCTCTGCACGGTCACTAGAATCGTCGCGGCCCCTTTGATGAACACCATGCCTCAGACCCCGACGGCGAAAGCGATCCGACGTACCGGGCTCGTCAACGGCAGGTCCTACGCGATCGAGATTGTCCCAATCGCGATGAGTCGTTGGCGGGCGCGGCTGGCGCAGCGTGGCACGACGAATGCGGTGATGCCCTTCTACGGCTCGACGCCGGACGAAGCGTTCGAGCGGCTGACGGCCTGGCTCGCGCGGGTCGGACGGCCGGCCGCACACGGCTGATCGCGGACCGGACGGGTTCCGGTGCATGCCATACTCGCGGCATGCGCGTCGTCGAGATTGCCGGGCCGGGCGGGCCCGACGTTCTGCGGGTGGTCGAGCGGCCGGCGCCCGAACCTGGTGCGGGCGAAGTGCTCATCCGCGTCGCTGCTGCAGGCGTGAATCGACCGGACATCATCCAGCGGTTGGGCAAATACCCTCCGCCGCCCGGCGCGTCCGACATTCCGGGACTCGAAGTCGCAGGCACCGTCGTTGCGGTCGGTCGGCCTATTGACGCGCCCCTGCGCTGGAAGCCGGGCGACCGCGTCATGGCGCTGCTCGCCGGTGGCGGCTACGCCGAGCTGGCCGTGGCGCCTGCGGCGCAGTGTCTGCCGGTACCCGACGGCCTGTCGTTCGTCGAAGCCGCAGCGATTCCCGAAACGTATTTCACCGTCTGGTCGAATCTGTTCGACCGCGCCCGGCTCGAACCCGGCGAGTCGCTGCTGGTGCACGGCGGCGCGAGCGGCATCGGCACGACCGCAATCCAGATGGCGCACGCGTTCGGCGCGCGCGTCTTCACGACGGCGCGGACGCCGGAGCGATGTGCGATGTGCGAGCGGCTCGGCGCCGGGAAGGCGATCGACTACGAAAAGGAAGACTTCGTCGAGGTTGTCCGAGCGCTGACCGGCGGCCGTGGCGTCGACGTCGTGCTCGACATGGTGGGTGGCGACTACGTACCGCGCAACCTCGAGCTGCTCGCCGAGGATGGCCGGCTCGTGCTGATTGCGCTGCTGCGCGGCAGCCGCGCCGAGATCGACCTGGGCCGCGTCATGCGGCGACGGCTCACCATCACGGGCTCGACGCTCCGCCCGCGACCGGTCGAGGTGAAGGGGCGCATCGCCGAGGCGCTCGAACGGCACGTGCTGCCGCTCGTCGCGACGCGACGCATCGGCCCGATCATCCACGCGACGTTCCCACTCGACCGCGCCGCCGACGCGCACCGCGCGCTCGAAGCCGGCGGTCACTTCGGCAAGATCGTGCTCATCGTCGACGAGGAGCTGGCGCGCCGGGCGGACTGAGACCGGAAGGCGGTCTACCGGTGCGCGTGGAAGACCGCCCGGTCCTGACGGAGCGCTTCGCGCAGGGTGTTGCGGCGGCGAAGCCGGTGGTAGACGGCACGCGTACGAAGCGCCCACCGGCCGACAGGCGACACTGCTTGTCAGCGGTCACTCTTCGAAGTAGTCGGAATCGAGCTTCGGCACTTTCACCGGTCGCAGCGTCACTCCGACTTCATGCTCGATCATCAGATTCGCCAGCCGGTTCCCGTCGACCAGCACGATCCGCTCGACTGAGTTTGCGAAGTCGACTGCCTGGGACGTAAAGGCCGAGGTGGTGATGAACACTCCTTTGGTCGCGCGCTGGCCGGCAAGGGCACCGTAAAAGCTCTGGACCTCCGGCCTGCCAACGGGACCCTGCCAGCGCTTGGCCTGAACGTACACCTTTCCCAGTCCGAGTCGATCCAGGGAGATGATGCCGTCGATTCCACCGTCGCCAGACCCACCGGCGCGCCGGACGTCTTCCCTGCTCGTTCCGTAGCCCATGCTGTGAAGCAGATCGAGAACGATCGTCTCAAAGGCCTTCGGCGACACCACTGCAGCCGCCTCGTGAACGTCCCTGGCTGCGGCACCTTCAGGATGACGCGACGCGAGATGTCCCTCCCTCACTCCAGCTCGAACGCCCCCACCCGCATCGACTTTCCGTTGACGATGACGTCGACCGCGTGAGGGCCGGGACGGGGAACACGCGTAGTGTGGACGGCAAGCGAGATCGACGTCTTAAGGTCGATCGACTCGCCAGGGCCGAGCGCGACGCGGCGAAGCTTGAACACCTTCGCACCGGTACCGCGCGCCTTGACGAAGTGCACCGCCACGTCGACCAGCAGCTGCTGCGGCTTCGCCGACGTGCTCCGCAGCCGGAACGCCATCGCCACGCGCCCGCCGATGCGCACGCGCGGCGGCGTGAACGTGACCGCCTCGACCTTCACGCTCGGCGCCTCGCCGTAGCCGATCAGCCGCAGCGCGTCCGGATTGCCGCGCTTGACCGCGGAGCGGAGCGCGTGCCCAATCAGCTTCCGCCGCTCGGCCGTCGCGCCGTCGAACCAGCGCTCCGCCGTCTGCACGAGCAGATCGGGATGCACCTTTCCCAGGTCGTTCAGACTGTTCGCCACGCTCCGCCGCACCATCGTCGACGCATCGTCCCTGAGCGGCTCGATGAGGGAGATGACTCGGGCGGGATTGCGATCGAGCCATGCGACCCGCTGGGCCCAGGGCAGTCGCAGACGCGTGCCTTCGGAAACAAGCCGCCGGACGTGCGGGTTCGGATCGCCAGCCCAGGACTCGAGGTATGCCAACGTACGCTCGGGATCCTTCGCGATGTAGGGCCGGATGCTGAACTCAGCGGTAAAGCGCTTCGTCAGCTCGTACTGCGCGCGCATCGACAGGTCGAAGTGCTCGAGTCCGCGCTCGGCAACGAACATCGTGTGCGGCAGGTAGAAGAACGATGCCATGCCGCTGCCGGGCAGCTCGGGGGTCGGCCGCTCCGGTTCGAGCGACGCGAGCAGAACTGCGAGCGCGTCGGGATAGGCCGGCGGCAGGTGCGCCGCGAGCGCGTTCGCGATGTGCCGTCCGCGGCCGAGCAGTTCGAGGTCATCCAGTCCGCGGCAGGCGTCTTCGATGAACTCCTCTGCCGGGAACGTCGGATGAACGCGCGCGATGTCGGCGGCGAGGCGCTGAACGAGCGCCGGTGAGAAGAAGGACTTGAGGGGTTCGGCCATGAAAACGTCAGCGCGACATTGTGACATCGACGTCAGGCACGCGGCGCCGCGAAGGCGTGACACTGGCAGTTCGACACACGTCCGCGGATCTCCCGGGGTGCGGTCGGAGAGAGCCAATGCCTGAGCTGGTTGAGCTGGCGAGAGCGCCGGGGGGGGGCGCTCAGATTACAGGCGAGCGAAGGATGGTGGACCTGACCGGGCTCGAACCGGTGACCTCATGAATGCCATTCATGCGCGCTCCCAACTGCGCCACAGGCCCACACGAAGCGTCTTGCAACAACGTAGTATACGGCGAGTCGGGCCGACCGTCAAAACCGGACCGGAAACCCGCCGGTTCCGGCCACCCCCGGCGCCGACACTCCGGGGGACTTCTTGACTTGGCCCGAGCCGAGCGCCTAGACTGGCCCGCAGCTACTCCTTCAAGACAACCGGGGAAGTTCCCCTTTCGGCAAAGGAACAATCATGCCCAGCGGCACGATTGCACGGCTGTTGATTGACAAGGGTTTCGGCTTCATTCGCGACGAGAGCGGCGTGGAGCATTTCTTCCACCGCTCGGCCGTCCGCGGAGCCGTCTTCGAGCTGCTGCGGGAAGGCCAGCGCGTCGAGTTCGTCGAAGAGGAATCGCAGAAGGGACCGCGCGCCGGCGACGTCCGCCTCGTCGACAACTGACCCCCTTCCAGCACGGCACGGCCTGATACGCAGGGGGCCCGAGCCTGGCACCCCGGATCGAACCCGCCCCCAGCCTTTCACGCGCTCCCCGGCACGTTCAGATGGGAGAGTGCGATGAGCCTCAAGGACGTCAAGGACAAGCTGGAGATCGGGCTCAAGCCCGACGCGCCGTACCGGCCGGGCAACCTGCCGGAGTCGGAGCTCGACGACCCGGCCACGCGCGACAAGCGCGAACGCCAGCGCGAGTCGACTGCGTCCGCGACCCCGCCACACGGTGACCCGCTCCGCGGCCACGTCCCGCCCGAGCAGGAGGACAGCTGACGCGCCGTCGGCGGCCGGCGCCCCCTCAGACGCCGCAGAGCGCGGCCAGGCGTTCGTTCCAGGGATGCAGCTCGTCGAGCGTCCGCACCGCCACGTCGGCGCCGGTGCGGACGAGCGCGTCGTAGGGATACTCGCCTGTCGCCACCGCAACGGCGCGCGCCCCGTGCGCGTGCGCGCAGTCGACATCGAGCGGCGTGTCACCCACCACCACCACGTGCGCGGGATCGAAGCCGACCGCACGCGCCTCGTCGAGCGCCACGGGCACGAGGTCGCGACGGTCGACGTGATCGTCGCCGAACGCACCGAAGTCGAAGCGCTCCCACAATCCGAAGTGCGCCAGCTTCACCTCGGCGCCGCGCCGGATGTTGCCTGTCAGCAGCCCGAGCCTGAACCGTGGATCACCGCCCAGCGCATCGAGCGCCTCGACCACACCGGGCAGCACGCCGAAGCGCGGGCCGCGCGGCTCGCGCAGCTCCTCCGCGAGGCTCGCCACGTAGCGCTCGAGCAGCTCGTCGAGGTCGACGCTCGACGGGTCGATGCCCTGCCGGTCGAAGATCTCCGCGAGAATCGCCCGATCGGTCCGGCCGCTCACCGGAATGCCGTCGAGCGCGCGCCGGCAGCCGTGCAGCCGCTCGAGCGCCGCGTCCATCCCGCGCACGCCGGCGCCCTCGGTCCGGATCAGCGTGCCGTCGATATCGAAGAGAACGAGAACGCTCACGATCGTCCCGCCGCCCGCTCGGCCAGCCGCGCGAACGCCGCCGGCGGCAGGCCGACCAGCCCGAGCGTGCCATCCCGCCCGCTGTTCGGGCCGTGATAATCCGATCCGCCCGTCACCAGCAGCCCATGCGCGTCCGCCATCGTCTGGTAGCGGACGACGTCGATGATGGTGTGATCGGAGTGGTAGACCTCGATGGCGTCGAGCCCGTCGGCAATCATGGCTTCCACCAGGTAGTCGCGTCGCATCTTGCCCGGGTGCGCCACCGACACCAGTCCCTTGACGGCGTGCAGCCGGGCGATGACCTCGCGCGGCTCGGGGCCGACGCGCGGCAGGTAGCCCGGCTTTCCTTCCACCAGGTAGCGCTCGAACGCGTCCGACACATCGGTGGCGTAGCCGCCAGCGATCAGCGCCTGTGCGACCGCCGGTCGGCCAATTGACCGCCCGGCGCCCGAATAGTCCGCGAGCAGGCGATCGGCGTCGATGACGACCCCGGCGCGGCGCAGCCGTTCGGCAATGCCGACGATGCGCTCGCGACGCCGCTCGCGCTGGATGGTGAGGAACTCGTCGAGCGAGCGATCGGATGGATCGAAGAAGTAGCCGAGGATGTGGATATCGCGGCCGTCGGCAACGGCCGCCCATTCACGTCCGGGAATGAACTACACCCCGCCCGA
>QGVF01000005.1 GCA_003242705.1 Acidobacteriota bacterium | reverse complement strand
CCCCGAAGTCCTTGGGAACCGCCAAGGGGGGGGATGGGGGGCGCCCTTCGGGTAGGGACGCCCGCCGCCCGACATCGGGGCTCAGGTCGGTGCCGACGACATCGGCCCGATAGGCGCGCCCGTCGTTCAGCGTGACCGTGATGCGATCGGCACCCGCCACCACGTGGTGATTGGTCAGGATGAAGCCGTCCGGGTCGATGATGAACCCGCTGCCGACTCCCTCGCGGGGGGCATCCGGATCGGTCGTCGAGTAGCGGCGACGCGGACGCGGATCGCTGCCGCGCGACGCGGTGTCGACGTTGACCACGGCGGGATTGATCTGTTCGACGACGGCGGCGAAGTCGACGCGGTCGTCACTGCGTGACACCGCC
The DNA here is from genome assembly GCA_003242705.1 of Acidobacteriota bacterium. Taxonomy (GTDB): domain Bacteria; phylum Acidobacteriota; class Vicinamibacteria; order Vicinamibacterales; family SCN-69-37; genus SCN-69-37. The sequence continues at coordinate 56,215 of QGVF01000005.1, read as the reverse complement.
GGGCGGCCGGAAGGAGCAACCGTTGCAATCGTCAACGGGCGGCGGTCGGCCACCGGAGGCGGCAGCTTCTCGATGGCAGCCGGCGACGGCCGGGTTCCCGCCGCCACCAGCCCCAGAAGGAAGCTGACGAGTGCCGAGAGCCCGATGAGTGCGCCGGTTCTGCGGGTCATTCTCGCGCCTGATGCTCCATTATAAGTGCCTCGAACGCGGCCTCATCCAGGAGCGGCACCCCGAGCGCTCTCGCCTTGTCGAGCTTGCTGCCCGGCTCGGCGCCGACGACGACGTAGCTCGTGCGGCGGCTCACCGAGCTCGAGACCTTCCCGCCAAGCGCGACGATGGCCTCCGACGCCTGCTCGCGCGTCATCCGTTCGAGTGTGCCGGTCAGCACGAAGGTCTTACCGGCCAGCGGCTGGTGCAGGCGTCCGTCCTGGTGCTCGTCCTCCATGCGCACACCCGCGGCCGCCAGAGCGTCGATGACCTCGGCGTTGGCCGGCTCGTCGAGGAACGTGCGCACCGACTCGGCGACCACGTCGCCAACGTCGGGGACGGCCTTCAGTTCGTCGACCGACGCGCGGCGCAGGCGCTCCATCGAGCCGAACGCCCTCGCCAGCGCGCGCGCGCCGCCTTCGCCTACGTGACGGATGCCCAGGCCGTGCAGCAGTCGCCACAGCTCGGCCGACCGGCTCCTGTCGATCTCGCGCACGAGATTCGCGGCCGAGACGGGCCCCATGCGGTCGAGCGATGCGAGCTGCTCTTCCGTCAGCCGGTAAAGGTCCGCGCACGTGCGGACCAGCCCCGAGCTGACGAGCTGGTCGACGAGCGCTTCGCCGAGCCCTTCGATGTTCATCGCGCGCCGCGAGGCGAAGTGCAGCAGGCTCCGGCGGATCCGTGCCGGACACGACACGTTCTCGCACCGCCAGATGACCTCGTCGTCAGGCCTGACGAGCTGGCTGCCGCATGCCGGGCAGTGCGTCGGCATGCGCCACGCCGGTCCCCGCGTGTCCTGCTCCGAGACGACCGGACCGATGACCTTCGGGATGATCTCCCCGCCCTTTTCGATGACGACGCGATCGCCTTCGCGGATGTCCCGCCGGGCGATCTCCTGCTCGTTGTGCAGCGTCGCCATCTGGATGGTCGTGCCTCCGAGCTGGACCGGTTCGAGCACGGCAAAGGGCGTCACGGCACCGGTGCGGCCGACGTTGACGTCGATGCGGATCAGTCGGGTGACGGCCTGCTCGGTCGGAAACTTGAACGCCGTCGCCCAGCGGGGGAACTTCGCCGTGCTGCCGACCTTCTCGCGCAGGGCGAGCGCGTCGAGCTTGACGACCACCCCGTCGGTGTCGAACGGCAGCGAACGCCGGTGCTCGCGCCAGTGCTCGCAGTAGCGCTCGACGGCAGCAATATCGGCGCAGAACTCCCAGTGCGGTTCGACCGGACACCCCCACGCGGCGAGCTGTTCGAGCACCCTCGCGTGCCGCTCGGCCGGCAGCGTCGCACCAGGCGGCACCACGATCTGGTAGCAGAAGGCCCGCAGGCCGCGGCGCGCGACGAGCCGGCTGTCGAGCGTGCGGATCGCGCCGGCCGCCGCGTTGCGCGGATTGGCGAACGGCGGCTCGCCGGCCTCTTCGCGCTCGGCGTTCATCTTCGCAAAGGCCGCCAGCGGCAGGTAGACTTCGCCGCGAATCTCGATCAGCTCGGGCGGCGCGTCGGTCCGCAGCCGCAACGGCAGGGCCCGGATGACGCGCGCGTTGGCGGTCACGTCTTCTCCCTGAACGCCGTCGCCGCGCGTGACGGCCCGCACGAGCCGGCCCTGCTCGTAGGTCAGCGCGATGCTGAGACCGTCGATCTTGAGCTCGGCCACATAGCCGATCGCGCTGCCGGGCTCGACGCCGAGGGCGCGCGCCACCCGTTCGTCGAACGCGCGCAGCTCGTCGACGGTATAGGCATTGTCGAGACTGAGCATCGGCGCCAGGTGGCGCCGCGTGACGAACCCCTCGGCCGGTCGCCCACCGACGCGCTGCGTAGGCGACGACGGGTCGACGAGCTCGGGGTGTGCCGCTTCGAGGGCCTCGAGCTCGCGCATCAGCGCGTCGAACTCCGCGTCGGTGATCTCCGGCGCGTCGTACACGTAGTAGCGCTCTTCGTGGTACCGGATGAGATCGCGGAGGGCGGCTATCCGCTCGGCTGGCGTCATGGAGACGTGCTGAACACCGCTCGCGCTAGCGGTCGCGCTGAATCACGTAGTCGGCCAGCGCCAGCAGCGACTCGCGCTCGGGCGACACCGGGAAGGCCGCGAGCAGGTGCTGCTTGGCGCGTTCGGCGTGGCGCACGGCCCGCTCGAACGTCGCGTCGATGGCTCCGTGCCGCTCGAGCAGGTCGCAGATCGTCCGCCACTGGGCGGCCGACAGCTGGCCGTCGGCGATCACCTGGTGCACGACGGCTTCGGCCTCGGCGCCGGCCCGTTCCAGCAGCAGGATGATCGGCAGCGTCACCTTGCCGTCGCGCAGGTCGCCGCCCAGCGGCTTGCCGAGGACCGCTTCGTCTGCCGTGTAGTCGAGCAGGTCGTCGACGATCTGGAACGCCAGGCCGAGATCGAAGCCGTACTCGCGCAGCGCGTCGCGCTGCGCGGCCGGCGCTTCGCCGAGCATGGCGCCGATTTCGGCGCAGCAGGCGAACAGCCAGGCCGTCTTGCGGCGGATGATCTCGAAGTGTTCGGCCTCGGTAATGCTGGCATCGCCGATCTTGGTGAGCTGGTACAGCTCGCCTTCGATCAGGCGCAGCGTGCAGTCGCACAGCAGCCGGACGATGTCGCGATTCTCCTGCGAGAGCGCCATCGACATCGAACGGATGTACAGGTAGTCGCCGAGCAGGACGGTCACGTCGCTGCCCCACCGGGAGTGCGCGGCCAGGCGCCCCCGGCGCGTCTCGGCGCCATCGATGATGTCGTCGTGGACCAGCGTGGCCGTGTGGATGAACTCGACCACGGCCGCGTTGAGAACCCCCTTGTCGCCCGCGTAGCCGCAGAGCCGCGCCGCCATGAGCAGGACGGCCGGCCGCACGCGCTTGCCCCCGCTCATCTGAACGTACTTCCCCATTTCGGGGATCAGGTCGATGCGCGACTCGAGATGCTTTGCGAACTCGACCTCGACACGCGCGAGCGCCTCCCGGACGGGCTCGAAGATCTGCGCGAGATTGGGGGTAGCCGAAGCGGGCGGTTGCACGGAGACAGTCTCGCCTGAGCGTGCGACGTTCAGGAACCTGCGGGCATCAGACCATAGCTGCGACGGGGTGTCAACGCACTCCGGCGGGGACAAGCGCCGGAAGCAGCGCCGCCACGTTCCGGCGCAGCGTCGCGGCCAGCTCCCCGGTCGTCGTGCCGCGCAGCTCGGCCAGGAAGGCGGCGGTATGCGCCACCCACGCCGGTTCGTTCCGCTTGCCGCGGTTGGGTACCGGGGCCAGAAACGGCGCGTCGGTCTCGATGACCAGGCGATCCGGGGGCACGAACGCGGCCACCTCCCTGAGCGCCGCCGACTTCGGGAACGTCACGATGCCCGACATCGAGACGTAGAAGCCGATGTCGAGCGCCCGGCGCGCTTCGTCGAGGGTCCCGGTGAAGCAGTGCATCACGCCGCGCACGCGGTCGCCGGCGCCGGCCGCGCGCAGGATCGCCAGCGTGTCGTCGAGCGACTCGCGTGCATGGATGACGACCGGCAGGCTGCGCGAGGCGGCCAGCTCGACCTGCGCCGCGAACACCTGCTGCTGCACGTCCTTCGGGGCGAAGTCGTAGTAGTAGTCGAGCCCGATTTCTCCCACCGCGATCACGTCGTCGCCCGTTGTCCGATCGGCGATGAGTGCCGTGAGCTCGTCGAGCCGGCCGTTCCAGTGGGCGGCACGGTGCGGGTGGACGCCCGCCGCGAAGCGCACCTCCGGCCAGGCCGCCCGCACGGTGGCCGCGCGGGCCACTTCGTCGGACTCGTCGGCCGACAGGATGCAGAGGGCCGACGTCACACCGGCGTCGCGCGCCCTGCCGACGACGGCATCGAGGTCGCGCGCGAACGCCGTGTCGGCCAGGTGGCAGTGCGTGTCGATCAGCACGGCGGCTCAGCGAATACGGGTACCGGGAGCCGGCGGCTCATCGAAGCTGACGAGAATCGGGCGGCCGTCGGCGCCGGTGGCCGCCAGCAGCATGCCGTTCGACTCGATGCCCATCAGCTTCGCCGGCTTGAGGTTGGCCACGACCGCGATGTGACGGCCGACGAGCGCCTCGGCGTCGTAGGCTTCGGCGATTCCGGCCACGATCGTCCGGGTCTCGCCGCCGAGATCCACCGAGAGCTTCATCAGCTTCTTCGAGCTCGGTACGCGTTCGGCCGACAGCACCCTGGCCACCCGCAGCTCGACCTTCATGAAGTCATCGATCGAGATGCGGTCGTCGCCGGACGCAGGTGCCGGGGCCTGGGCCGCCGGCGTCGACGCGGGCGCCGGGGCGGGTGCGGGAGTCTGGGGTGCATCACTCACGGTCTGCTCCTTGTTCCTGGCGGGCCGGTCGGCAGGTTCGAGCCGCGGCCAGAGCGATTCGGCCCGCGTGACGGTCCGGGTACCGCTCGACTGCAGGCGGGTATCGCGCTCCCACGAGAGCGCCGACACATCGGGGACGCCGGCACCGAGCCGTTCGAGAATCTGCTTTGCCGACCCCGGCATGACCGGGCTCAGCAGGACGGCGGCCACACGGAGCGCCTCGACGGCGGTCCACAGTACGCGGTCGAGCGCCTCCTGGTCGTCGCGCCGCGCCAGCATCCACGGCTCGCTCGCCGCGATGTAGCCGTTCGTGGCGTCGACAATCCGGAACGCTTCGTGGCACGCGCGGTCGAGCGCCAGGTCGTCCATTGCGGCGGCATAGGCCTCGACTGCCGCGCGAACCGCCTGTTCGACCGCGGGATCGACCGGCACACCCGTCAGCTGGCCGTCCCGGTAGCGTTCGACCATCGACGTCGTGCGGCTGACGAGGTTGCCCAGGTTGTTGGCGAGATCGACGTTGTATCGCTCCTCGAACCGTTCCCACGTGAAGTCGCCATCGCCACCGAAGACGATCTCCTTCGTGAGGTAGAGCCGCAGCGGGTCGGGCCCGAGGCGTTCGATCGCGTCGAGCGGGTCGACGACCGTGCCGAGCGACTTGCTCATCTTCTCGCCCTTGAACAGCACGAAGCCGTGGCCGAAGACCTGCTTCGGCAGCGGCAGTCCGGCGCTCATGAGCATGGCGGGCCACACGATGCAGTGGAACCGCGTGATGTCCTTGCCGATCAGGTGCAGGCTGGCCGGCCACCACCGTTCGAACAGCGCGTCGTCGCTCCCGAAACCGACGGCCGAGATGTAGTTGATGAGCGCGTCGTACCAGACGTACGCGACGCTGTCGGGCGCGAACGGGAGCGGAATGCCCCACGACTGTCCCGCCCGGCTCACCGAGATGTCCTCGAGGCCGGCTTCGAGAACCCGCAGCATCTCGTTGCGCCGCGTTTCCGGTTCGACGAACGAGGGGCGCTCGCGATACAGCTCGAGCAGGCGGTCACGGTAGGCCGACAGCCGGAAGAAGTAGTTGCGCTCCCTGATCCACTCCGGCTCACGCTGGTGGATGGCACACTTGCCGTCGATCAGGTCCTTGTCCTGTTTGAAGGCCTCGCACGACACGCAGTACCAGCCTTCGTACACGCCTTCGTAGATGTCGCCGCGATCGAACGAACGCTGCGCCAGCGCCTGAACCGCGGCGCGATGGCGCGGCTCGGTGGTGCGGATGAAGTCGTCGTACGAGATGTCGAGCCGTGCCCACACCGTCCGGAACTCCTGCTCCATCCGGTCGCAGTACTCCAGCGGCTCGAGGCCGAGCTCGCGGGCGCGACGGTAGACGTTCTGCGAGTGCTCGTCGTTGCCCATGACGAACCGGACCTCGTCACCGACGAGCCGTCGGTAACGGGCGATCACGTCGGCCGCAATCTTCTCGAGTGCGTGCCCGAGATGCGGCCGGCTGTTGACGTAGTCGATGGCGGTGGTCAGGTAGAAACGGGCCATGGGCGGTTGGGCGTTCGGACGACGAAACCCACATTCTATCCCCAGACCGCCGGTCGCCCGTCAGATCAGTCCCATTTGCCGCATCGAGCAGTACCGGGAGTCGGCCAGGACGAGGTGATCGAGCAGCGTCACGCCGATCACCGCCCCGGCCGCCTTGAGCCGCGCCGTCAACGCGACGTCCTCCTCGCTCGGTTCCGGGTCGCCCGAGGGGTGGTTGTGGAAAACGAGCACGACCGCGGCTCCGGCCAGCAGCGCCTCCCGGAAGACCTCGCGGGGATGGGCCAGGCTGGCGTCGAGGCCGCCGACCGACAGCAGGCGCGTGGCGATGAGCCGGTAGCGGACGTCGAGCAGCAGGGCGCCGAAGCGCTCCACCGGATATGCGCCGAACCGCGGCAGCAGATAGGCCCCGGCGTCTTCCGGTGTCAGGAAGCGCGGCCGCTCGCGCTGCGGCGTCGTCAGGGTGCGGCGCCCCAGTTCAACGGCCGCCAGAATCCGCGCCGCCTGTGCCGGACCGACACCCGGCACCCGCTCGAGCAGTGCCCGGTGCAGCCGGGTGAGCTCCTGCACGCCTCCGGCTGCCGCCAGCACGTCGTTGGCAACGGCAAGCGCTCCGCCCTGCCGACGTCCGTGACCGATGACCACGGCGAGCAGTTCGTTGTCGCCCAGCGTTTCCGCGCCGCAGCGTTCGAGCTTTTCGCGCGGTCGGTCGTGAACGGCAATGTGCTTCATCACCTGTCCCGCGACAGCAGGGTGACTCCTGCCATCGCGGGACGGGCGACGCAAGAACCGTGCGCCGCTGAACCGCCCTCCCTTTGCGTGTACGAGTCGGAACGCGTGCAGAATCCGTGCGGTGAACCGGTGTCGGATCGCAGAAACTGCAACCGCGCCCGACTCAGCGCAGCAGGGGGCCGGCGACGAGGACGGCCACGACGATGACGACGAAGCCGATCGTGTCGAGGACGACGCCGTGGCGGATCATGGCCGTAATCGGGATATGGCCGCTGCTGTAGACGATCGCGTTGGGCGGCGTCGAGACGGGCATCATGAAGCCCATGCTCGCGCCGAGCGTGGCGGCCAGTGCCGGCTCGAGGGGCGAGACGCCCGCGGCCGCGGCCACCGCAATCGCCATCGGAACGACGATGTTCGCCGCCGCCGTGTTCGAAGCGGCCTCCGACAGGACGATACCGGCGGCGGCAAAGAGCACGGTCAGGCCGACGGTTCCCACACCCGGAAACGTGTCGGCGACCCACCCGCCGAGAGACGCCGACAGGCCGGTCGAATCAGCCAGCTGCCCCATCGCGAGCCCGCCGCCGAACAGCAGGATGATGCCCCAGTCGATGCGCACGGCCTGTTCCCAGGTCATGGTGGGCTGTCCGGTGCGTCGGTCGATCGGCAGCAGGAACAGGAGCATCGCCCCGACGAGCGCCGCGATCGATTCGGGCACGAGCGCGTTGAAGCGGCGCGGGAGGTCGTGCTCCGGGCCGAGCACAAGCTGCAGCAGGCCGGGGAGCATCCAGAGCGCAACCGTGACGGCAAACGCGATCACGACATTCCGCTCGGCGCGCGTCATCGGGCCGAGTGCCTCGAGCTCCCGAGAGACGACGGCGACCGACTCCGGCGTCAGCGTGATCTGCCGGGCCCGCGGCCGGACCAGGACCAGGAGCAGCACCCCCATCGTGAGGACGACGATCGGGACGGCAAGCGCCATCCAGGTGGTGAACGACAGGTCGATGCCCGCCATCTGCCGCAGCAGACCGATGCCGATCAGGTTCGGCGGCGTGCCGACCGGCGTTCCCATGCCGCCAATCGAAGCGCTGAAGGACGTGACGAGCATCAGCGCCATCGCGAACTGCGCGAAGGCGGGATCCTGGCCACGCTCGCGTCCGAGCTCGGCCAGCACCGCGAGTCCGAGCGGGAAGAGCATGGCCGTGGTCGCCGTATTGCTCATCCACATCGAGAGCACGCAGGCGACGGCCGAGTAGGCCACGGCGAGGCGCCAGGCGCTCGCGCCGACCCACGGCGAGGCAATGGCGGCAAAGGCCACGCGGCGCGCCAGGCCGTGCGTGAACATGGCCTGCGCGAGCATGAAGCTGCCGATGAAGAGGAAGATGATCGGATCGGCGAAGGCGGCAAACGCCGCCCGGACACCCGTCACGCCGAGCAGCACGGCGAGCATGGGACCGAGCAGTGCCGTGGCCGCCAGCGGCAGCGCCTCGGTGACCCAGAAGACGATCATCAGCGCCAGAATGGCGCCGAGCGTGCGGGGCTCGTGCGCGAGGCCGTGTCCCCAGAGGTAGCAGCCGACGAATACCGCGGGGCCCAGCACGAAGCCGATACGCTCGCGGCTCATCGACACCTCAGAGCCGGACGACCTGCGAGGCCTCGCCTATCAGCTCGGCCCATCCCGTCAGCCAGATCGTCTCGTCGGTCCACTCGACGTGCTGGACCCCGCCCGGCGAGACCACCTGCACCGACCGGTTCGCGCCACCTGCGAAGGCCGCCGCGACGGCGGCCGCACAGGCTCCCGTACCCGACGCTTCGGTCGGTCCGACCCCGCGTTCCCAGATGAGGATGCGGACGCGATCGGGGGCTTCGACTTCGGCCAGTTCGACGTTCGTTCCTTCGGGAAAGAAGGGATGCACACTCAGCTTTGCGGCGATGCCGTGCAGCCGCTCCGGCGTGGCCGGGCCGAGCACCACGCACTGCGGATTGCCGACCCGCAGGACGACACCGCGAACGGGCTGCCCGTCGATCTCGATCGTCACTTCGCGCAGCTGCTCAGGCGGCCCCATCTCGGCGCGGAACGTATACCGCTCGTCGTCGACCTCGAGCAGCGTGAGTCGCCGGGGCCCCGCTTCGGTATCGATGAGAAGCGTGTCGCCCGGTGCCGCGCCCTGCTCGTGCGCGATCCAGGCGGCCGCACAGCGGATGCCGTTGCCGGAGATCTCGGCCTTACCGCCGTCGGCATTCCAGAGCCTCGTCCGGGCGCCTTTGGCGGTCGGCTCGATCAGCATCAGGCCGTCGGCGCCGAAGCCGCGGTGACGGTCGCACACCTGGCGCGCCACGGCGCCGATGTCGTCCACGTCCGACAGGTCGTCGGCGCGGGCGAGCAGAAAGTCATTGCCGAAAGCGTGGGCCTTGAACAGCTGCAGGGATCGTCGAGCCATGGACTTTACTTGGTACAGATGGCGAGCAGGTGCCAGCCGTAGCGGCGCACCCAGGCGCGCGGCAGCGCGTTGAACGCGCCGACGAAGAACGTGTTGTAGAGCGCCCCCTTCCAGCCTTTGTGCAGGCGGCTGCGAACGGGGAACCGCTCCGGAATGATCTCGACGTGCGCGAACGGCGCCAGCAGTCGGCGGAACTCGCCAATCGAATAGCGGCCCAGCACCGGGGCGTCCTCGTGCTCGAGCGGCGTCTTCATGAGCTTCGACAGCACGTTGAGCCACGAGATGCGGTTGTACACCTGGAACAGCACCGTGCCGCCCGGTCGCAGCACGCGATGACATTCGGCCACGACCCGCGCGTCATCGGCGGCGTACTGGACGATGCCGTGGGCGAAGATGTAGTCGAAGCTTGCGTCGGGAAACGGCAGCGCCTCGCCGTCGGCCACGGCCAGGCCGGCCGTCAGGCCCTGCTGCGCCAGGTTCGTCCGCGTCAGCGCCACCGCCTGCTCGGCGATGTCGACGCCGAAGGTGCGTGCGCCGCCCCGGGCAAACCGGACGACTTCAACGCCGGCACCGCAGCCGACGTCGAGCACGTCGCGCCCCTTCCAGGCGTCGAAATCGACGAGACGCAGCAGATGATGAAGCTTCTCGAAATGATACTCGTCGAGGTCGGCGAAGAACTCCGGTGTGCCGGGCTGGTGAGGACTGATTTCGAGATCATGGATGTGCGCGTTCCAGTAGCGGCGCACATCGGCGCTCGTCGGGCGTGTCATCGCGCGACATCCTATCAGGGGGGCGCCCGCCGACGGCCGATCCCGAGATCTGTGGCACGATCCCACAGCCGATGTCCGAGTTCCGCCGGTCGCTTCCCCGCGCATCCTTCGACCTCGCCATCGTGGGTGGCGGCGTGCACGGTCTGTTTGCCGCACTGGAGGCGGCCCGGCGCGGCTGGAAGGTCGTCCTGGTCGAGCGCGACGACTTCGGCAGCGGCCTGTCGTTCAACCACCAGCGGACCGTTCACGGCGGACTTCGCGCGCTGCAGAGCGGCGGCATTGCGCGCACGCGACAGCAGGTCGCCGAGCGCCGGGCGTGGGCCGTGATGGTGCCGCACCTGGTACGTCCCCTCCCCTTCCTGCTGCCGACCGGCGGCGGCGTCATGCGGTCGCGGGCGGTCATCGGCACGGCCCTGCGGCTGTACGAATGGCTTGGCGCCGGAAAGAACCAGGGCCTTCCGCCGGCGCTTCAGCTGCCGCCGGCCCGGCTGGTGAGCCGCCTCGAGGCGCTCGCCCGGTTCCCCGGGCTCGACGACACCGGCGTGACGGGCGCGGCGGTCTGGTACGACTACCAGCTGCGCCACCCTGACCGGTTCAACTGGGTGCTGGCCAGTGCGGCGATCCGGGCCGGGGCGTCGCTGCTCAACTACGTGGAGGCCATCGAACCGCTGCGCGTGGGCTCCCGCCTGGCAGGCCTGCGTGTGCGCGATGCGCTGAGCGGGATCGAAGGCGAGCTTCACGCGTCACGGGTGCTGCTCTGCGCCGGGGCCGGCTCGGCCTCGCTGTTCGAGCGCTGGCAGCTCGGGGCATTTCCGCCGCTCGTTCGCGCGTGCAACGTGCTGCTGAACCGTCCGGCGCACGATACGGCGCTGGCCGCGCGCGGCCGCTCCGGCCGCATGCTGACGGCAACCCCGTGGGACGGTTTGTGGCTCGTGGGGACATTCCAGACGGACGAGCCCGCAGCGCCGGCCGCCGCGGTCCCGTCTCGGGCCGACGTCGAGGCGATGCTCGATGACGCGAATTCGGCGTTTCCTTCGCTGAAGGCCACGCTCGATGATGTGCGGCTCGTGCACGCGGGGCTGACGCCGGCGACATGGCGGCGCGGGCGCGCGGAGCTGCTGCCCGAATCGTCCGTCCGCGTGCACGGCGGCGGGCTCTACAGCATTGTCGGGGTCAAGTTCACGACCGCCCGGCTGACGGCGCTCGACGCGCTCGACCGGATCGGGCTCGGTCCGCAGCGTCACGCCCCCGGGACGGGCCGCGCGCCCCAGCCGCTGCCCCACGGCACGGCCGACGGTGCCGCGGAGCGTCTCGCCGAGGCCTGTCGTTCTGTCGGCGTGTCACTCGATCCCGATGTGCACGCCCACCTGCTCGACTGGTACGGCACCGAAGCTGCCGATGTGGTCCGCTTCAGCGCGGCTGCCGCACGACTGCAGCGGCTGAGCGCCGGACTGCCGCTGCTCGAGGGTGAATTGATCTACGCCGTTGAACAGGCCCGGGCGTGCCGGCTGGCCGACGTCGTGCTGCGGCGTACGCACCTGGGGACGACCGGCGATCCCGGGCATGGCGCCCTGGATCGCGCGGCCGACATTCTCGCGACCCACCTGTCGTGGAGCGCCGAACGACGCGACGAAGAGGTCCGGCTGACCCGGCTGCGGTGGGCCGTCTGACGAGCTTCAGGGCACAGTGAAGCCGCGGAAGACCCAGGTGAGGCCCGTCGAGAAGCCCCAGCTCGGGTCGTGCTCGGTCACGCCGATGAGGAACGCGCCGTCGACCCGCACGGCTCCGTGCGTGGCGCGCGCGCCCAGGCGCAGCATCGATCGGCTCTCGGTGCCGGGAATGGCTTCGCCCGAGCGCGTGTTGATGCGCCCGTTCATCTCGCCGACGAGCTCGACGCCAGGCCGCACGGCGCGCGCCACCGACAGGCCGTACTCAAAGACATCGTTCTGACGATCACCGCGGACCGCATCGGGCAGGATGGCGAAGCCCGCGTTGCCGACGAACCGGACCGATTCGATCGTCTTGGCGAGCAGCAGCCCGAAGTGGAAGTCCGTCGTGTCGTGGCCGAGGCCGCTTTCGTTGCCGGCGTTCGGCAGCTTCGTCGAGAAGCGGACCGCAAGCGCCGGGCGACCGACTCCCTCCTGAACGAAGCGGACCTTCGTGCCGATCCGCAGGTCGCCGAAGTCGCCCGTCGAATCGCCCGTGATGTCGAGCATGTGGGCGAGCGGCGCGTTCGGATCCCGGTCGGTGATCGAGAGCTGATCGCGAAGCACGCCGTCGAGCTGGATCTCCGCAATCGAGCTGACGCCGAAGCTGAAGCCGAACGTGCCGATCCGCGTGAGGTTCCCGGTCAGGCCCGACAGCGGGTACGTGCGGCCGCGCTCGACGTCGATACCGGCCTCGAACAGGACGTAGCCTGCGGGCACCGTCTCGGCATCTTCGGTCACCAGCGGGCGCGACTGGCCGGCCGCGGGCACGGCGGCCAGGAGGATCGAAGCCACGAGAAAGGGAATGCAACGCATCATTCAGGACACTCCTTGACGACTAGAACAGACGCCGACTGTCGAGCAGGATCGTCACCGGTCCGTCGTTGACCAGCGACACCTGCATGTCGGCCTGGAACCGGCCGCTGTGCACGGGTACGCCGGTGGCCCTGAGTCGCTCGAGCAGCGACTCGTAGAGCGCACGGGCGCTGTCGGGAGGGGCAGCGGCGTCGAACGCCGGACGACGACCGCGTCGCACGTCGCCCAGCAGAGTAAACTGCGACACCACCAGGATCTCGCCACCGACATCGGAGACCGACAGGTTCATCCGATCGTCGGCATCCCGGAAGATGCGCAGCCCCGCCACCTTGGACGCGATGTACTCGACATCGGCCGGGCCGTCGCCGCCGGCCACCCCCGCCAGCACGAGCAGCCCGGGACCGATGGCGGCGACGATTTGTCCCTCGACCGTCACCGACGCCGAGGAGACGCGCTGCACGACCGCCCGCACCGTGCTACGCCGACTGCACGGCCGCGGCGCGACCGCCGCGACGCTCCGCGCGGATGGCATCGGCCGCCTCGGCCAGTCTCCCGTCGATCAGGTGGCTCGGCACGACGTTGCCGAGCGCCCGAATCATTGAGCTCTTGATGTCGGGATGCTCCAGCTCGAGGTCCGCAATCAGACGCTTCATCCGCTGCCGCTTCAGGCTCAGATCCCCGCACGCCGAGCAGCAGCAGCCGATGACGGGCAGGTTCGACTCCTGCGCGTAGGCGCGCGCCTCCGATTCGAGCACGTAGACAAGCGGCCGGATCACCACGTGGCGTCCGTCGTCCGACACGAGGCGGGCCGGCATGGCTTTCAGCGTGCCCTGGAAGAAGAGATTGAGCAGGACCGTCTCGATGAAGTCGTCGAGGTGATGGCCCAGGGCGATTTTCGTGGCGCCGTGGCGCTCGGCCACGCGGTACAGAACCCCGCGGCGCAGACGGGCGCACAGCGAGCACGGCGTGTCGGTGTCGTCGAGCAGATCGTCCATGATCGCACCAATCGTCGTATGCTCGATGTGGCACTCCCAGCCGCGCTCGCGGCACGCCTCTTCGATGAGGTCGTGGCGGAACCCCTCGTAGCCCGAATGAACGTTGACCGCGACGAGCGAAAAGTCGATCGGGGCGCGGCGGCGGAGCACGTCGAGCACCTGCATGAGCGCCCAGCTGTCCTTGCCGCCGGAGAGCCCGATCAGCACCCGGTCGCCGTCTTCGATCAGTCGATGCTCGGTAATCGCCCGCGCGACCTTCTTCGCGACGCGGGCCTCGAGCGGCGTGCGATAGCTCATGCCGGTCCTTCCTGCTTCAGCTTACTGCGGGTGGAGCGCCAGCCCGATCCGTTCCCGTTCTCCGATGCGGCATGCCGGCCTCGAGCAGTCGTTCGACGGTCGAGGCCCAGGTCAGGTGCGCCGTGTCGGCGTGCCCCTGACGCCCGAGCCGCTCGGCCAGTGCCGCGTCGGCCGCCAGCGCTCCTATTGCGGCCGCCAGTGGTTCGACGTCGGGAGCGACGACACGGCCGTTGTGCCCATCGACGACCAGTTCGGCCGGTCCCCCGCTGTCGGTTGTCGTGATGACGGCCTTGGCGGCAGCGAAGGCCTCGACGGTCACGAACCCGAAATCCTCCGAGTATGGCGCGAAGACGACCGCCCGACACCTGGCCAGGTGCTCGACCAGCTCCTCGTCGCTCAGGTGTCCGGCGAACACGACGCGGTCGGCAATGCCGAGATCGGTGGCCAGTTCGTGGAGCGCACGGCGCTGTTCGCCGTCACCGGCCACGACAAGCCGTGCATCGCCCGCCGCCGGATGGGCCAGGGCGCGCAGGACGAGGTCGACTCGCTTGAGCGGGGTGAGGCGCGAGACCAGCAGCAGATCGCCGTCGTAGCCGTCGCAGCGATAGGCGCGTGGCGGCGGCGGCGGATAGAGCACATCGGCCTCGACCAGGCCGAACGTCCGGAGGCGATCGCGGATCGTCTGCGACTGGGCGACGACGCGCGAAACGTTCTGGCGCAGCAGGTAGCGGTCGGCCGCGTGCACGAGACGCCGGCGGAAGCCTTCCTTCACTCTGCCCTTCCACGACAGCTGCGCCGAGAATCGATCCCAGAGATCGTAGTACTCGCGCATCGTGTGGTTGAGCCAGCAGACGTGCCGTGGGTGCCGCACGGCATAGCTCGGATAGCGCAGGCTGATGACGTGATCGACCGGCCGGCCGTCGCCCGTCTGGCCGACGTCGGTGCACCAGTTGGCGAGATAGGCCGCCGCCTGTCGACCGAACCGGTTGGATGGCGTCGTGACGATGTCGGCCTCGTGCCCAGCCGCCTCGAGCGCGTGCCTGAGCGCCCGTGCGATCACGATGTGCCCGCCTTCGACGAGCGGCGGCGCCGAGGTGACAACGAGGACGACGGCCATCGGAATCAGCTCCGCGCCGGCAGCACGCGCGCCGGCACGCCCACCGCGGTGGCTCCCTCCGGCACGTCCGAACGCACGACGGCGTGCGCGCCGACGACGGCCCGCTCTCCAATCGTCACGCCGTCGAGGACGGACACGCGCGCCCCGAGCCAGGCGCCCGCACCCACGGAAATCCCGCGCGACTGCCGCCCCTGCGAGAGCACGTCAGTCGATCGATCCTGGACGTCGTGATCGCCGCCGATCAGGTAGCAGTACGCGGCCACGAGCGCCGCGCGTCCAATCCGCACACGGCTGGCCGAGAACACCTCGCAGTTGAAGCCGATGTTCGCTTCGTCCTCGATTTCGATGTCGCCGTCCTTGCAGGAGAGAATCGTATTGCGGCCGATGAAGACGCCGCTGCCGATCGTAATCCCCGCGTTGGCTTCGCCCTTCGCGTCGAGCAGGCAGTTGTCGTCGATCACGACGTTGTCGCCGATGCGAATCTTGTGCGGATGTCTGAGGACGACGTTCTGGCCGAAGACGACGTTCCGGCCGCAGCGCCCGAGCAGCACGGGATAGAGCGCCTTCCGGAGCGCGAGCCCCAGCGCGCCCGGAACGTGCTGAGCGACGAGCAGGACGAGCTCGTGCCTCGCGAGCGCCAGCCAGCCGGGACGGCCGACGATCAGACGGCTGTACTTCGCGGCGGCGCCCCCCTGCGCGAACAGCTGGTCCTGCGCCCGCGGAATGTCGCGCCTCGGGGTCGGTTCAGATCCACCCGTGCTCACGGTACCACTCCAGCGTCCGGCCGATGCCCTCCCGCAGGCCGACCTTCGGGGCGTAGCCGAGCTCGCGCCGCGCGCGCGTGATGTCGAACGCACGGCTCTTGCGGAAGAAGTCGACGCGCCGCCGGTACAGGGGCGGTGCGATGCCGAACGGTGCGCAGATGATTTCACACGCGGCGCCGGCAAGCCAGACGGGCCAGAGCGGCAGCCGCAGCGGGGCGCGCCGCCCCGCGATCTCGCACGTCAGCCGCACGACCCCATCGAGGGTGGTGACTTCCCCTCCGCCCAGAATGTAGGTGCGGCCTGCCGCGGCCGCGACGGTACCGCACAGCCGGAAGCCTTCGCAGAGATCGGAGATGAACGTGAGGTGATAGTAGTTGCGGCCGGGCCCGAGCATCAGGAAACGCCCGCGGGCGATCTGGCCGAACATCTTGAACAGGCGGCGATCGCCCGGGCCGTAGATGCCGGTCGGGCGCGCGATGACGAGCTCGATTCCGGTCCGCTGTGCTGCGTCGCGCGCGAGCTGCTCCCCTTCGAGCTTCGTCTCCTGGTAGATGTCGCCCGGCCGCAGCGGCGCGTCCTCATCCGCGGGCGGCTGCTCCACGTCGCCGTGGACTCCGACGGTGCTGCAGTGCACCACGCGCCGCACTCCCGCCGCCGCGGCGGCTTCGATCAGCTGCGCCACGGCGGTCGCGTTCACCGCACGGTAGGCGGCGGCCGGCAGGCCGGCTTCCCGGTAGAGCGCCGCGATGTTGTAGACCACTTCGCAGCCGGCGACGGCACGGGCCAGATCGGCCGGTGCCGTGAGATCGCCTTCGATGACCTCCACCCGTCCGCGCAGGTCGTCGGGCAGGCGCGCGGCGCTGCGCACGAGCACCCGGACACTGTCGCCCGCGTCGGCGAGATGTCGGGCGAGATGACCACCGGTGAAGCCGGTGGCGCCAGTCACGAGAACCTTCATCGCTCTGCCACCACCGTCACGGGGGATCCGAAGACCCGAAGCGCACCGAGCGCGGCAAGCACCCGTTCACAGGCCAGCGTCGCGCCGAACCGGTCGATCCGTTTGTGCAGGGCGATCGGCAGGACGAACTGGCGACGGACATCGACGATGCGGAATCCGCCGGCCGCGAACGCCTCGCTCACCTCGCGTACCGACAGCACCCGATACGCCTCGACCTTCTCTCCTCGCGCAAGCCTGCGCCGCCGCACCGCGCTTTCGATGGCCGCGAAGCTGCGTGAGGACGGAAAGTCGACGACGACGCGCCAGCGCGAGACGCGACAGAGCTCCGCAATGCACCGTCGCCAGTCGAGTGCGTGCATGATGACGCGCAGGCTGACGGCCGCATCGACCGATCGATCGGGCAGAGGCAGGGCGTGCGCGTCGGCCACCGCAAACGGAATACGGACGCCGGCGTCGGCGGCGCGCACGCGCGCCACGCCAATCATCTCGATCGAGGCATCGAGGCCGGTGACGCGCGCTCCCCGGCGCGCCAGGCCGATCGCCGCCCGTCCCGTGCCGGTTCCCACGTCGAGGATCCGGCGCGCCGGCGAGGGATCCAGCGCGGCCTCGAGCAGGCGCGCCTGCTCTTCCAGCAGGAAGCGGCCGACGTCGCCACTGAAGCGCAGCGCGTCGAAGCCCTCGGCGACGGCCGGATTGGCATAGTGGGCGTAGCTGTAGTGATCGCGCTTCGGCGCGGGCACGGGATCGGATGGCGTCATCGGGCCGATTCCTCGGCGACGGTCGGCTGCCCGTTCGAGAACAGCAGCTCGCAGGCGCGCTGCGTCTTCGCGATGTAGGCCTCTTCGCTGTATTCGGTCGCCGCCAGCTCGGCCGCGCGCGTGCCGACCGCCGCCGCCAGCGCGGGATTCTCGATCACGTCGAGCATACCGGCCGCCATGGCGGCCGGTGTCGGATCGACGAGCACCGCCGTCTGTGACGAAAGCACCTGCGTGTGCGTCCTGAGGTTGGTCGCGACGATAGGCCGACCCGACCGGAGGTACTGGTAAATCTTCAGCGGCGTGTTCGTGCCCGACGATCGGGGCGACGCGAGCAGCGTTGCCGCGTCGAGATACGCCGGGATTTCCTCGGCGGGCCTCTGCCCCGTGAAGATCACGACGTCGTCGACACCGAGTTGCGCCACCTGCCGGCGTGCCTGCTCGACCTGCGCCGGTGATCCGCCCACCATCACGAGGCGGGCATCGGGCCGCGCGGCCTTGACGGCCGGCATTGCGGCAAACAGCAGATCGAGCCCCTGATAGTGCTCGAAGGTTCCCGTGTACAGGATCACCGGCGTCTGAGCGGCCAGGCCGAGCTGCTGGCGGATGACCGCGCCGGAGCCGGGCGTCGGCGCATCTCCCGAACCGGGTGCGTTCTCGATGAGGACTGTCGGGACATCGGGCCGGATCGCGCGAACGGTATCGGCGAGATCCGGACAGATGACGATGACGACCTTCGAACCGCGAATCATGAGCCGCTCGAGCCAGCGGAGGATCGTCGCCAGGCCGGGCATGCCCCGGTAGCCGAAGTTCTCGACCTGCTGCGGCAGGCTCGAGTGCATGTCGTACAGGTGCGGAACACCGAGCAGCCACGCCAGGACAACGCCGATTCCGCCACCTTCCTCGTGCGAGTGCACCGCGTCGTACCGGCCCGAGAGGGCACGGCGGATCGCCGTGAACGTGAGCAGGATGTTGAGCGGCACCTTCGCCCACGACGGCCCGATGCCCACGCGCCGGATCCCCGGTGGACGGCCGGCCCGGAAGATGCGGAGTCCCGGCAGATCGACGTCACGTCCGAAGGGATACGTCACGAGATCGACGGTGTGTCCCAGCCGGGTGAGTGCCCGGATACGGTGGTACTCGGAGAATGGAGTGCCCCGGGGCTCGAAGAACGGCTCCGGCGCGATCATCAGAATGTGCATGCGCGTCGGTCCGCAACTGGGCCTCGTCACGGAACGGTACATGCTACACTACGCGCCCGTTCGTCCGTGATTGTCCCGCCCGACCCGTGGCTGCCGCTGTTCCGTCACCGACCCGCCGCCGTTCCATCCTGGTCCTGAAGGCTGTCATCAGCATCGGGCTGCTCGGGCTGCTGCTGTCGAGCGTCGACCTTGCGCGCCTGTGGGCGACGGCGCGCACCGCATCGCCGGCGTGGATGTGTCTCGCGCTGGCGCTGTATGCGGTGATGTGTCTGCTGAGTGCCTGGCGCTGGCGCGTTCTGCTGCGGGCGCAGAACGTGCCGCTGTCGTTCCGCGCGTTGACCGCGTCGTTCCTCGTGGCCACGTTCTTCAACAACTTCCTGCCGTCGAACATCGGGGGCGACGTGGTACGCATCGGCGACACCGCCCGTGCGGCGGGGTCGAAAACACTCGCGACGACGGTCGTACTGCTCGATCGGGCGATCGGCCTCGTCGGTCTCGTGCTCGTGGCGGCCCTCGGCGCGTCTCTCTCACGGGACCCCGCGGTGACCGCCACGGTCGGCGGCGCCACGGGGCTGTGGCTGATCCTGCTGGCGGCTGTGCTGATCGCGATGCCGGTGCTGCTGGCGCCCGAACGCGTGCTGCGGCTGCTGGCGCCGCTCCAGCGCCTGCATCGCGAGTGGGTCGCCGAACGGCTGAACCGCCTGAAGCTGGCGCTGCAGCGGCTGCGCGACCGTCCGGTCGCGCTGCTGCTCTGCTTCATCGGCGGCGTTCTCGTCCAGTTGACGCTCGTGGCCTTCTACGGAGCCGTCGCGCGCGGGCTCCATATTCCAATCACGTCAGCGCAGCTTGCGGTTCTCATTCCGCTGTCGTTCATCGTTCAGATGCTGCCGGTGTCGGTGAACGGCTTCGGCGTCCGCGAGGCCACCTTCGCCCTGTACTTTTCGCACATCGGTCTGCCCGCCGAATCAGCCCTGGCGTTATCCTTCATCGGCGCCGTGCTGATCATGCTCTTCTCGCTCTCCGGCGCGGCGGTCTACGTCACTCGCGGGCAGCGTGCTGCTGCATGAGCCGGGCGACGTATCGGCCGGCCAGCGGATGACCTGGTACAGCCAGCCGTCGGGCTCCACGACCAGCGGCATGAGGCAGCTGGACCACGCCTCGATGCGCTGCTGCAGCACCCGACGCGAGGCCTCGTCATAGCGATCGATTCTCCAGAGCACGTACCGCACATGGCGCTGCCGCGCCAGTTCGAACGTCGTGCCATCCGGAAAGTTCCGGATCTGCACCGCCATGTCCGTGAAGTCAGCCGGAATCAGGTCGCTGTAGCCGTTGACGAGCGGGTGCCAGTGATAGGTCGACCAGAACATGGCCCGCGCATGGTTGTGCAGGTCGTTGCGAACGTACGGGAACGGGAACTCGAGCACCACGCCCGTCGGGAGCCGTGCGAGGTACCGATCGGCCGCTGTCAGCGGCGGGCGCACGTGTAACGGCCACGACGGCCATCCCCACTGCGGTGTCCGTACCCCGAGCTCAGCGACCAGCAGACACACGATCAGCGCGGGCAGCCAGCGCCATCGGTGCTCGAACCGCGCCACGGCGAACCCGGCAAGCACCGAAAGAGCGAACGTCACGACGATGGCGAAGCGGGCCGGCGCGCGAATGAGCGCCGTTCCCGGAACCAGGAGGTAGATGAGGCGATAGAGGCCGGCGTCCGGACCGAACGACGCCCAGAACGAGGTGACGGCGAGCAGGCCGTAGATCAGCACGACGCGGCGGTGCGGGGTGCACCAGGCCGCACGGACTCCCATCGCGGCCAGCAGCACGACCCCGATGCCGGGAAAGAGCACGTCTTTCCACATCTGCACCCCTGCCAGCGCGTCGAGCCACCAGCTGTGCGCAAAGGCGCCGGACGCCAGGTACGCCGACAGGTTGGCCGAGTATTCCCGGGCGTGTTCCGGCAGCCACCTGAGTGGCGGCACGCCCGACGCCGCCCGGGCCCGGACGAACGCCACGTACACAGGACCGAGAAGGATCGCGCTGGTCGCCACCGCGGCGAGCAGCGCCGTCCAGTACCGGCGGTCGAGGCGCGCCGCGACCAGCCCCGCCACCGCGAGCATCAGCCCCGCGAAGATGCCGTAGTAGCCGCACGCGAGCGCGCTGAACGCCAGACTGGCGCCCAGCATTACGCCGCGCGGTACCGACGGCTGCGCCGCCGTCCGGTGGAACGCGAGCATCACCAGCGGGAACCCCAGGATCATCAGGAGCTGGACGTGTGCGGTCCGGGCGGAAACGTAGGGACAGAACGTGAAGGCGGTGGCCGCTACGAGGCCTGCCGCCTCTGAGCCGCTCAGGCCCCGAACCAGGCCAGCCATGAGCACGAAGGCGAGCACGAGCGCCACGGCAATCGCGCCGTTGGTGGCTGCCAGCGGCTCTCCCGTCAGGACGTACCACGGGACTGCGAGGGCACCGGCGACCAGATTCATCTCGCTGTAGGCCAGCGTTCCCGTATGCGGATGGAAAATGTTCGCGTCGAGCAGGCGTCGCGGCTGCGTCGTGAGGGTCCGGGCGACCCACGCGACGTTCCAGATGCCGTGCCGCCCGTCGTTCGTATCGATCCGTCCAACCTGCGCGGGCAGCGTGAGCGTGGGCGCGGTCAGCAGCCACACGAGCACCCCACCGACCAGTGTGGCCCGCAGCATCGGCCACCACGTGTGCCGTGGGTTCACACCAGGCGTCACGGCTCTCTGTCAGTCAGGAATCACCGGCGTCACGCGCACACCAAGATACCGGCGGTCGTCGGTGCCCTCGACCATGGCCGGCACGAAGCCGTTCGTGCTCCAGACTTCGAACACCCAGTTCCAGGCCGGTGCCTCGCGCATGTTCTTGTAAGGGACGCCGCGCCCGAGCGGCAGTTCGACGGTGGATGACTGTCCCGGGCCCAGTTCGACGACGTGCGTGCGCCCCCCGAGGCGGACGCCGGCCGTCGTGCCGACCGGCCCGGCCGTGAAGGTCAGCCTCAACCGCCGGAAGGGACGATCGGTCTTGAGCAGCACCTGCCCGCGCGACTTGCCGCGCACCCAGAAGCTCTTGGTTCCCGCATCCTGCGGATACGTGTCGTCGTCGAGGTGGTAAAGCTGAAAGCCGGGGTCACCTGCCCCCGTGTCGCCATACCAGATCCGGACGCGGCCGACTTCGTTGTTGATGGGCAGATCGTTGACGTTCGTCAGCTCGACCGGCAGCCACCGGTAGAGCCCCTGCTTGGCGTAGTCGCCGGGGCGGATCGATGTCTGGAATGGCGTCAGCACGAGCTTCGCCGTGAACAGGCCGCCAATGACCCACGGCACGAGCAGGGCGCGCGCTGATACCGCAGCCGGCAGCAGAAAGCCACATGCGCCGTACGCCCCCATGAAGTAGCGGTTGCCCACCGTGCCTCCGCCGCCGAAGTACGAGTACGGCAGGGCGACGATGAACAGCAGCGCGTGCGCGACGACGCCTGCCAGGACGAGCCACTGCCACGAGGGCACCCGCCGCCAGGCGACGAGCATGGCCACGGCTGCGAAGACGAGCGCGCAGAAGTACGGCAGCACGCCCGAATTGCGGCCGACGACGAAGTACACGAGGTTATGGCGCAGGTTCGACCAGAACACTTCCGGATCGAAGATCACGTTGCCGAGCGCCTCGTCGCGGCCGCGTTCCGCGCACACCTCGAGTCCGAGACCGGGCTGCTGAAAGGGATACGTGCCGTAACAGGTGGCGCGATCGCCACCCTGGTAGTTCCACTCCCCGCTCGACGCGACATTCAGGCCGAAAGCCGCACCGCCGACCACCGCCGTGACGACGCCCGCGAGCGCGGCCTGGCGCCACCGGCGTGTCCACAGCAGCCAGACGCCCATCGGCAGGAGCAGCAGCACGTTCGTGACCTTCGAGAAGGTCACGACACCGATCAGAGCCGCCGCGATCAGATCGGTAGCCGGGTGGCGCAGCCAGGCCGTTCGCCGCGACGAGGGAGACGGGCTGACGACCTTGTAGAGCCAGAAGAAGTACGCGAGCGCACCCAGCGACCAGTTGAACAGTTCGGGTGTCGTCCAGACGACGTAGACGGGAACGACGGTCGCGAAGACGAAGGCCCCAGCCCAGAGCACGCCGACCCACGGTCCGGAACGCGCGCTCGTGAACAGATAGACGGCCATGAACGCTGCCCAGAGCAGCAGCGTGTTGAGCACCAGGAAACCATTCGTCCCGAAGAGTCGGACGAAGGGCGCCGCCGCGAGCGGATAGGCGTACGACTTGCCGAAGTACAGGCGCGACGGATCCGGATCGGGGACGCCCGGGAACTCGACGAACGGCGGCCGCAGCGTGAAGCGGACACCGGTCACGTCGGTCCCCCGCTTCAGGAAAATTCCCGACGGCCCCGTGGCGAATTCCCGGAAGGCGCGCTCGAGGTCCTCGCTGCGGTATTCGAGATCACCGTCGAACGCGAGGCTGTACGCCATCAGATAGTAGGTCGCTTCGTCGCTGTGGATGCCGCCCGATGCGCTCCTGAAGTCGACGGAAACGGCGAGCCCGCCGTAGACGGCCAGGACCACGACCGAGGCAATCCAGCCGACGAGACGGCGGGAAGACCAGGCGCTGACGTTCACGCGCGGCCCTTGTCGGTCAGGAATGCCAGCTCGGGCAGCGCCGCCACGTCGCGCCGCCGAGGGCGCGATTCACGCGCGAGCACCTCGTACAGGCGCTCCATCTTCCGCACGAAGCTGTTGATGTCGTACGCATCCGCCGTCGCCCGGGCGCCGGCGGCAAGCCGCTCCCGCTCAACGGGGTCGTCGATGAGCCTGATGAGGCCGCGTGCCAGCGCCGCGGCATCGCGCCTGGGGACGACGACGGCGTTTTCCTCGTGGCGCAGCACTTCAGCCAGTCCGTCGGCGTCGGTCGCGACGATCGGCCGCGAGGCCGCCATGGCCTCGAACACCGTCAGCGGCGTGCCCTCCCAGAGCGACGGAAACACCGACAGGTCGAAGGCCCAGAGCACCTCGGGCACGTCGCGGACGAAACCTTTGAACTCAAACCGATCGGCAATCCCGAGCTCGCGCGTCCGCGCCTCGAGCGACTCCCGGAGCGGCCCCTCGCCGAAGACGATGAACCGGGCCCGGGGACGCTCGTCGAGCACCAGTCGCGCCGCCTCGACCAGGTACTCGTTGCCCTTCGAATCGTGCAGCCGTGTGACCGAGCCGATCACGATGTCGTCCGGCGCCGCGCCCCAGGTCGCACGTGTGGCCGCCCGCTCGTCCGCACTCCTCGGGCGGCTGAACTCCTCGAGTGGCGCGCCCAGGTAGACGACCTTCACGCGCGATGGGCGAACCTTCCGGGCACCGATGACGAACGAGGCGGTGCTTTCGGACACGGCGAGCGCGACGTCGGTGTACGGCTCGAGGATCCGATCGGCAACCTTCTGGAACCAGGGCGTATCGGTGAGGTTCGCGTGCTCGTGAAGCACCACCGGGAGCCGGCGCATCGCAGCGACCATCCGGCCGAACGTCGTCGCCCCGTAGCCGTGCAGATGCAGGATGTCGATCCGTTTCTCGTCGACCACCCGCAGCAGCGCCGGCAGCGTCGTCGGGTCGAACTTCGTCTTTTCGAGGTAGGTGATGTCGATGCCGAGGGCGTCGAGCGTCTCTTCCGACAGGTCACGCCGACGCAGGCTGACGAGCGAAACACGGAATCGCTCCGGGTCGAAGCGCGGGATCATCCAGGCGAAGAGACGCTTGACCCCATGCATCCGGGAACCTTCCCAGCCCAGGTGATCGCAGACGTGGAGAACGTTGAGTCGACGGGATTCGGGCATCGCACGGACGCAGAGGATCGGCTGATTCTAGCCGCCCGTCAGGCGGCAGGCAAACCGGACGCCCCTACAGACGGGGTGGCGACGGGCCGATAGTCAGGCGGGTTTCTCCGCTCGCAGGAGTACCTGCCATGGACATGCTCACGACATCGACGCGCCTCCCGATCGTGGTGCTCGTTCTCACGCTGGCGGCCGCCGGCTGTGAGATCCGCAAGAGCTCCACCCCTCTGAGCCCTTCGCTCGCCGGCCCCATCGCCGGCGTCGAGATCACGACGCCGCAGCCGGTGCAGCCGAAGGCGAACGACAGGATCAGGGACAGCGAACAGCCGATCACGCTGGCCTTCACGAACGCGGAAAGCAACAGCGTCCGCCCGTTCTCGCTCATCGTGCAGGTCGCTGCGGATCCGGACTTCAAGCAGATCGCCTACACCCAGACGGGTATCAAGCCCGCGGCGGAAGGGCTGAACAGGGTGGTGCTGCCGTCGCGGCTCCAGCCGGGGCGTGCCTACTACTGGCGCACGAAGGCCGACGATGGGGCCAACGCAAGTGAGTGGTCGGAACCGGTGCGGTTCGAGATTCTCCGGCCCATCGTGCTGGGCGTGCCGGAGCCGCTCTCGCCGATCGGCGGCGCCCGGGTCACGTCGCAGACGCCGCAGCTGCGTGTGAGGAACGGCCAGTCGAGCGGACCGCACGGGCCGCTGCACTACCACTTCCAGGCGTCGCTCACGCCAACCTTCACGACCGGCGTGGCCGAGGCGACCGTGGCCGAGGGCCCGGGAGAAACGGTCATCGTCGTGCCCGGCACGCCGGCGCCTGATGTGCTCGTCTACTGGCGCGCCAGGGTCACTGACGGCACGAATATCGGCCAGTGGTCGCGGACCGAGTCGTACCGCACGCCCGCGGCTGCCGCTCCCGCGCCGCCGCCAGGGGGTGGCGGCGGCGGAACGCCTCCCCCGACGGGTGGGGGTGGCAGCTGCGCGTCGAACAACGGCGACGCCATCGTGCGCTGCATCGAGGCGAAGTACCCGAGCTACCTGAGGGCCGGGGTGTCGCTGGCCCAGCGCGAAGCGAACATGGCGTTCCTGCGCGACCGCGTGATCGAAGCCGGACTCTGCGGCGGACTCGACCTGGCGTGGAACCTCAAGCGCGGCGTCGGGCCGCACAGCATCGATGCCATCGCCTGGCGTCACCCGAACGGCCACGTCGACGTCGTCGACATCGGCGTCGGCTTCGACGACACGAGCCGCCCGCTGCGCCTGCAGTGGGTCATCGTCGCCGGACCGCCCGGGTACGACCCGTACCCGAAGCCGAGCTGCAACTAGACGGGCTGTACGCACGAGGCGGGAGGAACGGAGGCTCCTCCCGCCGTACGATTCAGCTCAGCGCTGCCCGGAAACCGGCCGCAGGACCGGGCGTCGGGCGCCGTCGGTGCCCTGCGACCGCGCGTCTGTCGATGTGTCAGAAGGCGTAGCGGATGCCGACGCCCACCTGCAGGCCGCCGACCTTCACCTTGCCGCCTTCGACCTGCGGGACGTCCGCCGTCCCGCCGCTCCAGCGCAGCAGGAAGCCCGCGCCGAATCGATCCGTCACCGGATACTGCACGTCGAACCCGAAGTGTCCGCCGAGCGTGGTCGCCGAGACGTTACGGGTCGTCGCCCCCGTGACGTCCTGCGTGCCGGGCTGGACGGTGACGTCCTGAACGACGCCCTTGCTGAGCGCGATGATCGAGGGACCGGCGAACACCATCAGGCGCGAATCCCAGAGCGCCGGCAGCGGCAGGACGTAGGCCACGGCCAGGTGCACCGACTGCTCGCGATGGCGCAGACCGCCGACCTCGGCGGAGCCGGTCGCGTACATGTCGGCGAAGAGCGGATGCGGAATGCGGGCATCGACGACCGCGCCGGCCGAATCCGAGTAGAAGGTGTACGACATCATCCCGGCGAAGTTCTCCCACAGCCGGATGCCGCCGGTCAGATCGACGGCGGCTGCAGCGCCGGTGCCGACGCTCGCCTCGAACGTGGCCGGCTCGTCGTACAGGTCGAAACTGCCGGCAGCCACGTGCGTCCGTCCGGTGGGCTGAACGCCGACACTGACGTGGGCGAAGCCACGACCTTCCCAGCGCGGTACCTCTTCGGGGCTGTCCGTCGTCTGGGCCTGCACGGTCGCAGGCAGCGCCGCCGCCATCAGAAACGCCAACGCCGCACCAGAACGCCGCAGAAAATCCGTCATGTGATTCATGCAATCCCTCGCGTCATCAAGGCGGCCGGTATGCTAACATGCCGCGTCCGCCGGCGGGGGTTTCATTGACCAACTCTCTATCGCTGCCGGTGTGCGCGACCGAGAATCCGATCGATCCGATCGATAGACCGACAGCAAGCGGCCGGCTTACGGTGTCCCGTGAGCCCGGCGTAACCGTGCGACGCACTGTAAGGATCCGCTGAATGGCACGACGCTTTTTCTCTCCGGCGAGCGCTGCGCTGCTCTCGACTCTCGTGGCTCTGTCTCCTGCCTGTTCGCGCGCCGATGCGCCGACGTCACCCTCCGGCTCGGACGAAGCGGCGCTCGAAGCGGGCGTGACGCTCAAGGCCACGGCCCCGGCGCTGATTGGCCCCACCGGCGGCGTCCGCACCGACTCGGTGTCGCCCGAGCTCGTTGCCGGCCTGGCAACGCCACGCTTCGCGCTCGATGCCCCGCCGTTCGAGTACCGCTTCGAAGTGCTCACGCCCGACGGGCGGGTGGTTGCCACGTCGCCGAAGGTGGCGCCCGGCCCCGACGGGCAGGTGCGCTGGAAGGTGACCGGACGCCTCGAGCTCGACTCGCCCTACCAGTGGCGCGCCCGTGCCGAGCTCGGTGAGCGCGTCGGGCCGTGGGCCAGCTCGGCTTCGTTCGTGACACTCGACTACCGCGGCCTCAACCCGCGGCCGGCCAACGGCGTCTGGCCCTCGAACGGCCCGGCCGTTGTCGCCTACGTCGCGAACGCGTTCCCGCAGTACCTGCGGCCGACGGCGACGCTGGCCGAGCGGATCGCGAACATGGAATTTCTGCGCGATCGCATCATCGAGGCAGGCGTCTGCGGCGGTCTCGACGTGGCGCGCAACCTGAAGCGGGGCGTCGGCCCGCACAGCCACGACGCCATCGCCTGGCGCAAGCCGAACGGCCACGTCGACGTGATCGACATCGCCAGCGGGTTCGACGACATTCGCGCCACCCTGAAGCTGCACTGGGCGGTTGTCGCCGGGCCGCCGGGATACGATCCGCTCCCGGATCATCCGGGCTGCTGACGCCCCGGGACGCCGGTCCCGCTCGTGAACGAACGCACGACTCCGCCCCCGCCCACGACGCCGCGCCGCCGCGGTGCCCTGGGTCGGGGGCTTCGTCTGACGCTCGGCGTCGGCCTGATGGCCGCGCTGCTCTACTACGCCGATCCGGCCACCGTCGGTGCCGCGCTGGCATCGGCGTCCCCTGTCTGGCTGCTGGCGGCGGCAGCCACCGTCATCGCCGACCGCGCCGCAAACGCTCATCGATGGCTGCTCCTGCTGCGTGCGATCGACAGCGGCCGACACGTCAGCGTCGGCGCGGCCATGCGCGTGTTCTTCGTCAGCGGATTTCTCGGCAGCTTCCTGCCCGGCAGCGTGGGCGGCGATGCCGTGCGCACGCTGTCGCTGTCGCGCCTCTCGGTGCCGCCAGCCGACGCGCTGGCGTCGGTGTTCGTCGATCGCATGCTCGGCATTGCGTCGGTCCTGCTGATGGCGAGCGCCGGGCTGGCCCTCGTGCACGACCTCTTCTCGACGCAGACGATCGTCCTTCTGCTCCTGCCGGTGGCGGGGGCGCTCGCCGTCTTCCTGCTGCTGCTCTTCGATCAGCGGCTGCTGCCCGCCATCGCGGCATACCTGGCGGCCGATCGCTTTCCCTCGCTTCACCGCATGATCGACCGGGCACTGGCAGCGATCCGCCAGTACGGGGATCGGCGTGGCACGCTGCTCGTCGTGCTCGGATTGTCGGTCGGCGTGCAGGTACTGCGGACGCTGCAGGCCTGGACGCTCGGCCAGGCGCTCGGCCTCGACGTGGGCCTGCTCTGGTACTTCGCCTTCCTGCCGGTCATCATCCTGGTGATGCTGCTGCCGACCTCGGTGGCAGGCCTGGGTACCGGCGCGCTCGCCTTTCAGCTGCTGTTCGGCACGGTCGGCGTCTCGCCTGCCGATGCGTTCGCGCTCGCGGTGCTGTTCAGTGCGACGGCGCTGATTGGCGCGCTGGCGGGCGGCGTACTGTTCGTCCTCGAGCGGGGACGCTCCTCGGGTGATGTCGGGAGGAGCATTCCTTCGTGATGTCCCCTATACCGGCGCTGACGTGAGGCCGAAATAGGGTAAAGCTCCATTGTCGCCCCGTCCGACCGCAGTGTCCGTGGGCGGGAGCACGAGCACTGCCTCCCCAGCTATCGCTCTCGAACACCGATGAACCGCAGCCTCCGCCTCGGAACCTCGAGGCCGCACACCGTCATTCGCCCGTCATCGGCCGTCGCGCTGCTCGCTCCCGCGGGCGTGCTGCTGTGGCTGGCCTGGCGCCTCGGCGGAGGGCCGGCCGGCTGGGTGTATCTCGCGGGACTGGCGCTGGCCCTGCTGCCCGGCTGGCCTGTGGCCGCGTACGTCTTCGGCGGACGCCATCCTGCCGCGTGGATCGCCGGGGCCGCGCTCGGGTATCCCCTCACCGGGTTACTGCTGTGGCTGCCCCTTGCCCTCGGAGTGGCTGGCCCCGTGACGTTTGCCGGCGTGTGGCTCGTCGGGACCGTGCTGCTGTGGGGAGTGCTGTGGCCGCGGCGTGCCGCCCGCATTGCCCTGCCGGCGTGGACGAGTCGCGACACGCTTGCCTTCGCGCTCGTCCTTCTGCTCGTTCCCCTCATCGTCGGCCGCCCGTTCACCCGCATCGGTGAACCTGATGCCGACGGTGCGCGTCAGTTCCGGGCGTATTTCACGGCCGACTTTCTCTGGCACATGGCGCTGACGGCCGAGCTCGAGAAGCTCGAACGCCAGCCGCACAACCCGTATGTCGCGGGTGAACCGCTCAAGTATTACTGGCTCCACTTCGTCCCGCCGGCTGCCGCTGCAACGGTCGCCGGCAAGTGGCTGCCCGATCGCGTCGGCCGCCTGACGATCAACGCGACGGGTACCGGGACGATCTTTCTCGGCTCCCTGTTTCTGTTCGTCTGGGCGTCGAGCGAGGCGCGTGCGGCGGCGGCCGCTCTCGCCACCGCGCTGGCCGTTCTCGCGTCGAGCGCGGAAGGGCTGTTCCTCATCTACGACCACATCCGGGTGAACGCACCACTGGGCCTCATCCGGAACATGAACGTCGACGCCGTCACGGCCTGGTTCTTCGGTGCCTTCACGATCGACGGCCTGCAACGCGCGTTGCTCTATAACCCGCACCATTCGATGGCGGCTGCCTCGGGCCTCGTTGCCCTGACGATTGCCGCGTCCGCCGACGCCGCGCTGATGGCCGGAGTGGCGCTCGCAGCCGGCGTGGCGCTCGGACTGGCGTTCATGCTCAGTCCGTTTCCCGGCGCCTGCCTGGTCGCCATCTTCGGCTTCAGCTGCTTCATCCAGATCCTGGCATCGCGCGCCGGCCTGCGGGCGATCGTGCGTCTCGCGCTCAGCGCCCTTCCGGTCGCCGCGGCGTTCGGCTGGTGTGTCCTGAACCAGACGTTCGAAGGCGGCCCCGGCAATCTGCACTTCGGCTTCTACAGCGCCGCGCGGGCGATGCCTGTCGGCGCGCTGCTGCTGGCCGCCGGCCCGGCTCTCGCGCCGGCGCTCGTCGGCCTCGCAGTTCTGCCGTCGCGCTGGCGGCGGATGCTGCCGGCAGCATCGGGACTCGGGCTGGCGCTCTTCCTGATCTACTTCGTGCACCTGCGGTCCGAGATGATCTGGATCGGCTGGCGCGCCGGGCAGATTCTGCTGCTCTGTGCCGCCGCGCTCAGCGCGGCCGGACTCGCCGCCCTCACCGCGCGGTCGCGCACCGCGGCCGCCATCTTCGTCGTCGCGGTGGCGGCCATCGGACTGCCCACGACCGCGATCGACCTCTTCAATGCGCAGGATGTCGAGAACCGCGCGCGGTCGTCCGGATTCGCCTGGACGCTTCGTGTCACGCCCGGCGAATGGGAGGCCTTCGAGTGGCTGCGGCGCCGCACGCCGAAGGACGCCGTGGTGCAGGTCGACCCGATCACGCGCGGCCGCGACAGCTGGACTATCGTGCCGTCGTTTGCCGAGCGGCGCATGGCGGCCGGCCTGCCGATCTCGCTGCTCGCGCAGCCGCAGTACCACGAGCTGAGTGAGAAGGTCCGTTACCTTTACTCGACGGCTGACGCCGCGGAAGCGTGGCATGTGGCGCGGATGCTTCAGATCAACTATCTCGTCGTCGGACGCGTGGAGCGCGACGAGTATCCGGGCATCGTGGCCCGGCTCGATGAGGCCACCGACTACTTCCTGCGACGGTTCGTCAACGACGACGTCCACATCTATCGGGTTCGATGAAACAGTCTCACTACACCGTCGTCGGCGCAGGTGTCGCCGGCCTGACCGTCGCTCACCAGCTCGCCGAACAGGGCCACCGTGTCACCGTGCTCGAACGCGACACCTTCGTGGGAGGTCTCGCCCGCACCTGGCACTACGACGCCTTCCACTTCGACGTCGGCCCGCATCGCTTCCATACCGACAATCCGCGCGTCGAGCGGTTCATCCGCGACATCCTGGGGCCGCACGTCATCGAGATCCGCCGCAGCAGCGGCGTCCGCATGTTCGATCGCTTTCATGAGTGGCCGCTCCGGCCGTCGGTCTTCCGCGCCATGCCGATCCGGCTCATGGTGGCCGGCGTGCGGGACCTCGTCCGGCGCGAGCGGCTGCCGGGCGAGTCGTTCGAAGCCGACGTCCTGAACAAGTACGGCCGGACCCTGTACGAAATCTTCTTCCGGCCGTACACGAAGAAGTTCCTCGGGTACGACCCGGCGGAACTGCATCGCGACTGGGCGCGCGCCGGCGTCAACCGCGCCGTGATCGACAAGCGCGCCTCGGCCGATTCGCTGGTCTCGCTCATCCGCACCACGCTGCTGCCCAAGCCGGTCGATACGACGTTCCTCTACACCGCGGACGGCGTCGGGCGATTTTCGGACACGCTGACGGAACGTATCCGCGGCCGCGGTTCGTCGGTGCTGACGGGGCGGCGCGTGACGGGACTCGACGCGGCCGGCGAGCGCATTACGGCCGTCATCGCCGAGGGCGAACGGATTGAGACGGATGGCGTGATCTGGACCGGGCCGATCACCGAGGCCGCATCACTGCTGGGCGCCGGACAGGTCGACCTCGAGTTCCTCTCGACGGTGTTCTACAACCTCGAGCTCAGCCTGCCGTTGAACGTCAACTACCAGTGGACGTATTTCGGCGGCGACGAGGTGTTCTCGCGGATCACTGCACCGACGGCGTTTGCGCCCACCATGGCGCCACCCGACGCCGCCGGGCTCACGGTCGAGGTCACCTGCCGCGAGGGCGACGAGCGCTGGCAGAATCCGTCCGGGCCGGTCGATGCAATCGTCCGTGATCTCGTGCGGACGCGCGTGATCGACTCGGAGCGGCAGATCCGGCAGCTGCACGTCGAGCCGGTGCGCAACACCTACCCGATCTACAAGCTCAACTACCCCGCCGAGCTCGCGCGGACGCTGCGCCATCTCGGCCGCTACCGGAACCTGCTGCTCGCCGGACGCTGCGGACGGTTCTGGTACAACAACATGGACCATTCCATCGGCCAGGGCCTGACGATGGCCGAGCAGGTGCTGCGCGGCCGCCAACTGGCCGACGTCGACGAGGGCGAGCGCGCCTACTGGGAGGATGACGCCCCGGCGGCGTCCGGTGTGGAATCTAGGTAGACGGGGACGCCGCGCGCACACGCGCGGCCGGCGCCCTCCGGCGCTTCTCGCTGGCCGCGCGCACCAGGAAACGCACGTACGGGACGACCTGCTTGACGGCCGACACGTTCATCTGGCACGGCGACAGGCAGGTCGGACACTTGTCGTTCTTGATCGACTCACGGTGCTGCTGGCTCGCAGCGTCGAAGTAGATCTCTTCAGCACTGCGCTGCAGCACGTTGCCGACGACGTCGCTGTTCTCGCAGAAGAACAGGTCGCCGTTCGGGTTCAGCATGATCCCCTGCGACTGGAACGGGCACGGGGCCTGCCGGTGATACCCGTTGGCGATCATGTCGGCGTAGTGCATGTAGATGTAGTTCTGCCCGTCGAGCAGCGGATCCGTCCGCACCCGGTCGAGGAAGAACTGCCGCATCCGCTCCTCTTCGGGACCGATCGGCCTGCAGGTCTCGGCCAGCTTCGCGTTGCCGAGCATCGGCTCGGTGAACCGGACCATGTTGAAGACGATGTCCAGCCCCTCGCGGCGCGCCCACTGCAGGATGTTCTCGGCGTCGTCGAGGTTCATCGAGAAGATGGTCGTCGAGATGCCGAAGTTGAACGGGATGCGCTTCTGCAGCTCGCGCATCGCGGCAATCGTCTGGCTCGCCCTGTCGAAGCCGCGTTTGACGTTGCGCACCTGATTGTGCATGTCGCCGACGCCGTCGATCGACACGCGGGTCGAGAAGATGATGCCGCGCTCGTGGCACATCTCGGCGATCCGCGTCAGCATCGGGATGCCGCGGTGCGGCGTCAGCCCCGTCGTGTTGATGCCGAACTTCCGGAGCCGCGGGAACGAGTCGAGCATCACCTCGCAGATCTCGACAAGGTCGTTCCGCGTCGTCGGCTCCCCGCCGGACACGTTCGCGATCTCGATACGGCGCCAGAGCGGGTCGGCGAAGACCTGCCGCACCTGGTCGAGCGTCATATCTTCCTTCCGATTGCCGCGGGTCCAGTTGCTGCACATCTCGCAACGCGCGTCGCAGACGAACGTGCAGTGGTAGATGAGGACCGTCGGACGGATCGGCCGGAACTTCGCGATGGCGGCGTTGGCCAGGTCCCGGGGGGCGCTTGCCGCCGCTTTGAGCAGGTACTTGGCGGCGTAGGTCTGAGCCATCTCTGTCGCTCATTCTAACAGGGTCGGGCGGACCGACCCGACAGGAAACCCCTCATCGCGGCTTCCGCGCCACGAACGCCAGGGTCTCGAACAGGTTCTTCCGGACCTTGAACAGCGCGTCTTCGGCCTTCAGGTAGCGCGACAACGCGTCGGTGCCGGGCAGGTTGACGAGCAGAGCCAGGCCCGCGAGCAGGTCCCGACGCACGCCGGTCGCCAGCCCGATGCTGCGCACCATGGGGCCGATCTCGAAGCCGCCGTCGTAAAGCAGCTGCCGCATCCGACGCTCGGTCGTGATGAAGTTGTGCGTGTAGTCGATGTCCCAGAAGAAGCCGCGCTCCTTCAGGTAGTCGGGGACGACGACGAACAGCAGGCCGCCCGGCCGCAGCACGCGCAGCGCCTCGGCCACCCAGGCGCGCGCCGCGTCGATTCCCGACATGTGCTCGAGCACCTGGTCGGCGTACACGACATCCTGCGACAGATCGGCCGCCGGCAGCGGCGGTGTGAACGCCTGCTCGACGTCGAAGCCGCGCTCGCGCAGCGCCCCGGCGAGGACCGGGCTCGGTTCGACGGCCCGATAGCGGTAACCGGCTGCCCGCGCCAGCTCCGCAATGGCGCCCTGCCCCGGACCGACTTCGAGGAAGTCAGCCGGCGGCTCGACCTCGGCGCGCACCATGGCGAAACGGGCCTGCTCGATTCGGCTCCGCCGTGCGCCGCCATACGACGTCAGCTGCTTCTCCGAAAACGTCCGGTAGAACGCCATGTGGTCCCCTTATCGGCCGCGCGCCCGCCAGTATCCAGAGACGGGCCGGAGACCGGATGCGCCCGTCGTCGCGCCGGTCGGGACCGGGCGGGCGTCGTGGAAGGTGCTCGAGCACAGCCACCAGCGCGCCTCCTGGTAGATCACGTCGAGTCGGCAGGTGCCGGTGACGGCCGCCGGCTGGCCCGTGGCGAGCTCGATGTCGCGGAACGTGCAGGCCGCGCGCACTTCCCCGGCCGTGAAGTCCTGATTGAACGAGACACGTTCGACCCGGGCTTCGACGCCCGTAATCAGACGCGTCCGCCGGTTGTCCTCGATGTCGCGACGCTCCTCCTCCGTACCGCGGCACGCCGGCCAGAAGTCGACCAGCGCCTTGTCGGCCGGCAGATTCGAATCGGCGAACAGCTCGGTCAGGAACCGGACAGCGATCTGCGCCGCCTCCGCCTCCGAATCGTGCAGGCGGATCGGCGCGGCATCGCGCGACACGCGATATTCCCGCTGGACGATCTGCCCATTCTCGAGCGCCTCGTACGGCTTGACGACCGTCAGCGTGACAACGACGTCGACCGGCGTGCTGACGACGCCCTCGTCGACCCGCAGTGTCGCGGTCGCTCCCTGACCCGTAATCGTTCCGGCGCTCGCTTTCCACTCGTACGTGAGCGCCCCCCCGCCCTCACCAGGTACGACGACCGCGGTCAGCGTGAGGTCCTGAGCCACCTCGAACCGGCTGGCCGGACTTTCAATCGCGGTGATCGCTGGCGCCCCCACCGCTGGTGGCGGCACTGGCGACGGCTGCCCCGGCCCCTGCGGCGTATCGCGTCCGCAACCGACGGCCAGCGCGGCGACCAGGCCGACGATGGCGGCCGCAGCCCGGAAGCCGCGTGCTCTGTGGCCTGCCATCACCGCGCCCTCCTCGAACGGGCCGGTTCAGCCCCTTCGTCCGCCGGGGGCTCCGGCGCTTCCTCGGCCGGCGGGTCGTTGTCGGGCGGCTGCGGCGGAGCGGGCGGCGGAACCGGCTCGGGCGGCGGCAACTCGAAGTGCGCCTGGATCGCGTCGCGGAAGATCTCGGCAAGCCGCGTGTATCCCGCTATCGTCGGGTGCAGGCCGTCTTCGCCGATCAGCCGTTCCTTTTCGGGCAGAAAGTGAGCGTAGCTGTCAACGAGCACGGCACCTTCGGCCGAGGCCCAGCCCCGGATGCGGTCGTTCAGTTTCTCGACGGCTTCGGGACTTGGCGGCTTGATGCGACCCTCGACGCCCGGCAGGATCGTCGACACGATCACGAGCGGCACGCCCTGACGGATGGCCCTCCGAACGCCGCGCCGCAGCCCTTCGCTGATGTCGCTGGCGTTCTCGGTCCGCAGGCCGTTGACGCCCTCGAGCACGATGAGCACGTCGGGCCGGTGCAGGACGGCCACGTCCTCGATCCGCCCTTCCCCGGTCTGCCCGCCGGATCCGGGCAGCGAACCGAGCACCTGCTCGCCCGGAATGCCTTCGTTGATGACCACGATCTCCTGCGCCGTGTACCGCTCGCGAAGCATCCGCTCGAGCTGCGTCGGGTAGGCATTCTCGGGATCGAGATATCGTACCGCGGCCATGCCCGGCGCGGGATTCGACACCTCGCCACGGGTGATGCTGTCGCCGAAGGCCACGATTCGCCCGCCCCGCAGACGGGGCACGCGGTGCACCGTGGCGCGGAAGCTGCACTCCGCGACGCGCGCTGCCGCGTCGGTGGCCGTGCAGTGCACCATCGTTTCGCCCGGACCGAGCGGGCTGCCGGTCGGCAGCGAACACTCAACCGCGACCGGGGCTGTCCCGCCCGCCACAGCCGGTGCCGGATAGTGCAGCTCGACGGTCGGTGTGTCGACGATCTCCAGCGCAACATCGGCGGGACACGCAAGTGTCAGGCCCGACGGCCCCGCAGGATTGGACTTCGAGCACGCGGCGATGAACAGCGCGCAGACCAGCAGCGGCAGGCCCGCCTGGAAAACGAACCGGAACAGCCTGTCAGTCACGACGTGATGAGCCAGTGGCAAGGTGCGGAGCGTCGACCGTTTCCAGAACGCGGCGGATGGCGTAGACGGGCTTGCCCTGCGATTCATGGTACGTGCGGGCCTGCATCTCGGCGAGCAGGCCCAGGGTGACGAGCTGCACGCCGGTGAAGCCGAGCAGAATCGCGAACATCACCAGCGGCATGCGCTCGTTGAGCGGATAGACCTCCTGCGTCAGCCGCATGAAGCCGAGGTATCCGAGGATGATGGCACCCGTCATCCCCATGGCGCCGCCGACCAGCCCGAACATCTGCAGCGGGCGGGTCGAGTAGCTCAGCAGGAACTTGACGGTGAGCAGGTCGAGTATCACGCGCACGGTGCGCGAGATGCCGTACTTCGATCGTCCGTGCACACGCGGTCGGTGATTGACCGCCTGCTCGGCAATCCGTACGCCCATCTCGCTCGCCAGCGCGGGCAGGAAACGATGCAGTTCGCCGTACAGGCGCAGCGGTTTGACGACCTCGGCCCGGAAGACCTTCAGCGAGCAGCCGTAGTCGCGCAGCTTGACGCCGGTCGCCCAGGAAATGAGCGCATTGGCAATCGTCGACGGCAGCCGGCGGTTGAGCCAGGCGTCTTTCCGATCCTTGCGCCAGCCGGCGACGATATCGAGGTCCTCACGTTCCAGCCGTTCGACAAGCGAGGGGATGTCGGCCGGATCGTTCTGGAGGTCGCCGTCCGACGTGACAATCAGCCGCCCGCGCGCCGCGGCAAACCCGGCGGCAAAGGCGGCCGTCTGTCCGAAGTTCCGGCGGAACTGGATGACGCGGACCCGCGGATCCCGCGCCTGGATGTCCGCCAGGATCTCGAACGACCGATCCCGGCTGCCGTCGTCGACGTAAATCACCTCGAACGGACGGCCCCAGGACGTGAGGACGCCGACGAGCTCCTCGTGCAGCTGCACGAGGTTCGGCTCCTCATTGAAGATCGGGATGACGATCGACAGCTCCGGTGCCACGGGTAAACGGCCACATTCTACCCGTTCACCAGCCTCCCCCCGGACCGCGGCCGCCCGTGCCGCCGTGCCAGTCGGCCGGTGCGTCACGCAGACACCCGCTGGCGCCGCCGCCAGACGATGAGCCCGAGGCCGCCCACGAGCACGACACCGGCCACCACCATCGATACGACCGGCAGGTTGTCACGGATGAACCCGGTCGCCTGCTCCCCGTAGCGGTAGGTCAGCCAGGCCTCGCCTCCGTACCGGAAGCCGCGGCCGATGGCCACGGCCCCGATGAACGTCCAGAGGCGGATACTGGCCATGCCGGCCAGCAGGACGAAGAGCTTGAAGGGCGTCGGCGGCGGCAGAATCGACGGCACGGTGATCGAGAGCCAGCCGTGGCGCTGGAACAGGTCCAGGCCGCGATTGATGTGGCTCTCCTTGAACCGGCTGCGCAGAAAGGCTTCCCCGCCCTTCCGTGCCACGTAGAACAGCGCCAGGCAGCCCGCGACCGAGCCGAGCGTCGTCGCCACCGCGTGCACGAACCAGTGCGACGGCTGCTTCAGGGTCAGGGCGACGATCAGCGCATCGGTTACCTGAGGCAGCGAAAGGAAGGACGAATCGAGGAACGCGACGAGCGCCAGCCCGAGCGCTCCGAGCCGTTCGGCCAGCGGTTCGATGTAGTCGATGACGCGTTGAAGGAAGGCGGAGAGACTGTCCACTTTAGAATGTCATCGGAAGGTCGCGCCCGGCATGGTTCAGGACAACCGGTCGATTATAGCCGAGGGCTCCTCGCCCGCCCGTGAACGCCTGTTCGTCCGGTGGCTCGCTGCCCTCCTGCTGATGGTCGGCCTCGGCGCGGCCCTTTACTACTGGTCCGCGGGCCTGACCCTCAGCCACTACGACGCCCGCGCGCACCTCGTCGTCGCGCGGCGCATCGTCGACAGCCTGACGCCGGGCTGGAAACAGATCGGCGCCGTCTGGCTGCCACTGCCCCACCTCCTGAATCTGCCCATCGTGCAGTGGGAGTGGGCGTACCGCACCGGTATCGTCTCGACGCTCCTCAATGTCGGGCTCCTGACGGCCGGCCTCGGCGCGCTCGGCGCCTTCCTGCTGCGCCACACCGGCTCGATCGCCGCGGCCGCCACCGGGCCGCTGCTCATCAGCCTCAACCCCAACGTGCTCTACCTGCAGAGCACCCCGATGACCGAGCCGCTGCTGTTCGCGTTCTCGCTGCTGGCGCTCGATGCGGCCGATCGCTGGATCGTCACGCAGGGACGGACGGGCGGCGGCTGGTTCGCCGTGTGTCTGGCGGCACTGACGCTCACACGCTACGAAGGCTGGTTCGTGGCCGGCGCGCTTGCGACGCTGTCAGGACTTGCCACGTGGCGGAACGATCGCCGACGCGCCTTCATGCCTGCTGCTGCGGTCGCCGCTGCCGTCGTGGCCTTCCTGCTGCTCAGCCGCGGATCGACCGGGGTCTGGTTCGTCACGTCGGGCTTCTACGAGGTCGACCCGGCGTCGTATCACCGGCTCGGTGCCAGTATTGAGCGGGTGTGGCACGGCACCCGTCAGAACGGGACGCTGGTCGTCATCCTCACGGGCCTTGCCGGCGCACTCCTTGCGGGTTCGGCGCTCGTCCGTGGACGCGTCAGGCCGGCCCTGCTGCTGGCGCTCCTCGCGGCGGCAGCCCTGCCGCTCTATGCGTTCTTCAATGGACATCCCTATCGCGTCCGCTACATGATCCCGGTCGTCGTTGCGCTCGCGGCGTTGAGCGCCCTCGTCGTTGCCGCGGTTCCGCGGCGCGGTCGCGCGGTCGTGGCGGCCGTGCTCCTGGTGACGGCCGCGTGGTACCGCCCGCCGCTGGATCCTGAAGCGGCCATGGTGCGCGAAGCCCAGTGGGAAACGCCGTACCGCCTGGAACGCCGGCAGGTGACGGCATACCTCGAGCAGGCGTGGGACGGCACGCCGATTCTCGCCAGCATGGGCTCGCTGGGGCACTACATGCAGGAGGCCTCGCAGGCCGGTTTCCGGATCGCCGACTTCCTGCACGAGGGCAATGGCGATCTGTGGATCGCGGCACGCACAGCGCCGGCGCGCTATGTCAACTGGGTGCTCATCGAAGAACGGGCGGAAGGCGGCGACGAGCTCGCGGCCCGGGCCCGCAGCGACGAACAGTTCCTGGCCGGGCTCGAGCGTGTCGCAGAGGCCGGAGGCCTTGCCCTGTACCGCCGTACACGACAGCCGGGCGGGCCGGCCAGCGAGTGACCGGCCCCGCCCGACTTGCGCTGCTGCGGGTGTCCGTCAGAACCGGACCAGGAAACCGACGTCGAACTGGGCCCCGCCCAGATCGATCTTCTCGTCGAGGAATCCGGCGTCGAGGCCGCCGGTCTCGCCCGTTGCGAACTGATAGCGGCCTTCGAGCGTGAGCCCGAAGATGTCGCCGCCGAGCGGGATGCGGACGCCACCGAGCACGACTCCGCCCGGCGCCCAGCCGGTCGCAGTGAAGCGATCCTCGAAGATCTCGAACGTAATCGGATCCACGAAGCGGCCCTGCTCGCTGTAGCGGTAGTTGAAGAGCCCCACACCGGCGCCGACGTACGGCTGGAAGTCGCCGGCCCGCCCGATCGGCAGGAACCGCACGACGGCCGTTACGGGCGTGATGCGAAGGCGAAGCTCCTGATCGATCTCACGGCCGAACTCGTCGACCAGGTCCCAGTAGACCGTCGGCACCGTCCGGCGATAGAAGCCGACGCCGGCGGCCACCTCTACGTGATCTCCGAAGCCGAAGCCCCACTCGGCGAACAGATGTCCCGAGCGGAAGTCGCTCATGTCGAAGACAAGGGCGTCCGACAGCTCCGGAAAGTCCGGGAGGCTCTCGCCGAACGCGTCGCGGACGAGAACGTCGCCGTCGACGCGCGAATCGAACCCTTTCGGCGCAAAGACGCCCCCGCCCAGGTGAAGCGACTGCACCACCTGCGCGGACGCGGGAGCGGCCGGGAGAAGAACCGCCAGCGACAGCAGGAATGCGCCTGAACGTGCGAACATGATGCCTCCCTCCGAGGACGAAGCGCGGGCCGACCACCGGTCCCGGTCGTTGATGGCAGCACGAACGATGCCAGCGCTCCGCGGAAACGACCCGCAGCAGGAGCGCAGCATCAACGAGGCGTGTCACCTTCCGAGGTCAACTGCGGCGCACTGGCGCGGCCCCGCGCGATGATCTCGAGCATGCGGGGATGTAGCGGCGCCGAGGCGGCCACGATATGCCCCGCATACGCATCGAAGGGCCCGCCGTCCATGCCGCTGACGCGGCCGCCGGCTTCCTCGACGATGAGTGCGCCGGCCGCGAGGTCCCAGGCGTTGAGCCGTTCTTCCCAGTAGCCGTCGAAGCGCCCGCACGCAACGTAGCAGAGGTCGAGGGCAGCCGATCCCAGACGCCGGACCGCCTGCGCCTCCTCGAGGAACTCTGCGAACACCGCCACCTGCCGCCGTCGTTCTTCGCGGACCGTGTACGGGAACCCTGTGCACACGACGGCGTCGACCAGCGCGTCGACCGTCGAGACACGGATCGGCACGCCGTTGAGCCGCGCGCCGGCGCCTCGTTCGGCCGTGAACAGCTCGCGGGCCACGGGGGTGTACACCACGCCCAGCTCGACGCGTCCGTCGATTTCAAGCGCAATGGATACCGAGAAGAATGCCAGGCCGTGGGCGAAGTTCGTCGTGCCGTCGAGCGGGTCGACAATCCAGCGGAAGCGCGCTCCGGGCGCGGCCAGACCTGATGTCAGTTCCTCGCCCAGGACCTCGTGATCCGGAAACCGCGCCGCAATCAGGGCCCGGATCGCCCGTTCGGCTTCCAGGTCGGCAGCAGTGACCAGGTCGATGCGTCCCTTCCTGCCGATGGCGAGCGGTTGACGGAAATGGCGGAGGTGAATGCGGCCGGCGAGCAGTGCCGCCTCGGCGGCGGTGGCCAGATAGAGGGGATCGAGCACGGGTTCAGGATGCCAGCTTCTTGCACATACGGACCGACATCCCACCGCCCGGCCTGCGCTCCATGGAGACGTCGTCCATGAAGCTGCGCATGAAGAAGATGCCGCGGCCGCTCGATTTCAGGATGTTCTCGGGCTCGAGCGGGTTGGCAATGGCCTCGGGGTCGAAGCCCTCGCCCTCGTCGGACACCTCGACGACCAGACATCGGGGCTGATCCCGCGGCTCGAGGACGAAGTCGACCGTGACGTGCTTCGTCTCGTCCTCGCGGTTGCCGTGCTTGATGGCGTTGATGACCGACTCGCGCACGGCGACACTGATCCAGTGGGTGGCGTCCTCGTCGAGGCCAGCGATGGCCGACAGCCGGTCGCTGAGTGCCTGCACCAGGTCGAGCAGTTCGAACGAGCTCGGCAGGCTCAACCGGATCCGGTGTCCATCAAAAGCCATGCGCGCCGACTAGTTAACATATATCTTCTACGGGGTTCAAGGACGGGCCCTGCCCCGGATGACGACGTGAACATCGCATTCTCAAGCAGAGTTCCTGCCACTCCACCGGTTCACCGGCCCGGCCGCCGCCTGCCGGCGCGGCCCGGCGAGCTCCCCGGGTGGCCGACGTGACGCCGGACAAGATCTATCTGGTCGGGTTCATGGCGGCCGGCAAGTCGACGGTCGGCCAGGCGCTCGCCCGCCGGCTGGGCTGGCAGGCCGAAGACGTCGACGAGCTGATCGAGCGACGTGAGCGCATGACGATTGCCGACATCTTCGCCCGGCACGGCGAGCCGTACTTCCGGCGCGCCGAGCGCGAGATGCTCCGGCTTCTGCAGCCGATGCGCCACGTGGTGGTCGCCACCGGCGGCGGCACCTTCGTCGATCCGGACAACCGCAGCTTCATCAACCTCGACGGCGTGTCGGTGTGGCTCGACCTGCCGCTGCCCGAGGTGATCGCGCGGATCCCGCTCGACGGGCGCCGGCCGCTGGCGGCCGATCGGGCGGCGCTCGAGCAGCTGTACCTGGCGCGCGCCGAGGCCTATCGGCATGCACACCTCCGCATCGATGTGTCCCGCCTCAGTGTCGGCGACGTCGTCGAGCGCATCGTCGACGCGCTGGCGGCGCTGCCGCCGCCGCTCGTCGAGCGGCCGCAGTCCTGACCCGTGCGCTACCTGATCCTCAGCGACATCCACGGCAACGTGCACGCGCTCGATGCCGTTCTCGAAGACGCCACGCGGCACGCCTGCGATCGCGTGCTCTGCCTGGGCGATCTCGTGGGGTACGGCGCCGACCCGGCGGCCGTCATCGCGCGGGTGCGTGAGCTTACGCCGGTGGGCCTGATCCGCGGCAACCACGACAAAGTGTGCGCGGGCATCGAGCCGGCCGCCAGCTTCAACCTTCTCGCGAAGCTGGCGGCGCAGTGGACGCACGACGTGCTCTCGCCCACCGATCTCGAATGGCTCGCGGCGCTGCCGAAGGGGCCGCTGCGGATCGAGAGCGGGCTCGAGATCTGCCACGGGGCGCCCTTCAATGAAGACCACTACATCTTCGACCGGTACGACGCCATGCGGTCGCTCGACAGTACGACGGCGCGGGTCTGCCTGTTCGGGCACACCCACGTGCCGGCCATCTTCGCGCCGGCCGACCAGCCCGAGCATTGGAGCGTGAACGGCACCGACTGCTTCCGGCTGCCAGCGGGCGGTCAGGTGCTGGCCAACGTCGGATCGGTCGGCCAGCCGCGCGATGGCGATCCGCGCGCCGCTTACGGCGTCATCGATACCGACACGTTCGAGATCGAGCTCTGCCGCGTGCCTTACGACGTGGAGGGGGCACAGGCGGCGATCCGGAAGGCCGGACTGCCCGAATGGCTGGCCGCGCGTCTGGCGCGGGGCGAGTGACGCGGCCGGTGCTGGCGCGCGCCGCGGGTCAGGCGCCCGACGCTGGCGGCTGTGCGCGCTCGCGTTCGCGACGCTCGCGCTCGTCGCGTCGCTTCAGCTCCATCGCGTACGCGTCGCGCGCGGCCCTCGAGCCGAGAATCCACCCGATCACCAGACCGATCAGCAGGACGGCCGGGATGAAGATGAAGTGGCTCGAGGGCATGTTGGCGAAGTTCATCGCCCGCGTTCCTCCAGCCTGGCCGTCAGCGTCCGCAGCTCGGCCTCGACGCGGCTGACGCGTCGCCAGACCGTCACCACATAAAACGCCAGGGCCAGCCAGACGATGGCGTACGCCGCGAAGACGAGCGGCGCGGCGGGAATCTGTTCCTGCTGGAGCTCGCCGGGAGCGACGGGAACGAAGCCGTCCGGTGCGGTCTGCGGCTGCGCCACGGCGGCGACGGCCGGTACGGCGAGCAGGGCCATGGTCAGCAGGATCGCGCGTGCCCTCGTCAGCATCGTGACTACTCCTCTACGGCGCGCCAGGCGCGCTCGACCAGCACGCGGCTCCGCTCGAGCCGCGCGCGCAGCACCATGAGGCCTACGAACAGCAGCGTGAAGGCAATCCAGCAGTAGTAGAGCGGAATCCCCATGGAGACCGGCAGTGTCGGTACGACCGTCGTATTCGGATGCAGCGTGCGCCAGAGGTTCACCGACCAGTAGATGAACGGCACCAGGACCATGCCGAAGAAGCCGACCGCCGCCGACAGCACTTCGCTGCCCGGGCCACCGAAGCGGCGCAGCAGCAGGTAGGCGTTGAAGACCATCCACATGATGAACGTGCTCGTGATGCGCGCGTCCCACACCCACCAGACGCCCCACGACTTGCGGGCCCAGAGCGGTCCGGTGATGAGCACGAGCAGCCCGAAGAGCGACGCCATCTCGGCGGCCGCCACCGCCACGTGGTCAGCGCGCTCGGTGCGGCGGAACACGTAGATCGCGCTCGCGATGCCGCACACGATCGCCGCGACCATCATCGTCATGGCGATCGGAAAGTGGTAGTAGAAGATGCGCTGCACGAGGCCCATGGTGGCTTCGTACGGCGCCGTGTCGATCACCCAGGGCGAGGCCGCCAGCATCAGG
The DNA here is from genome assembly GCA_003242705.1 of Acidobacteriota bacterium. Classification (GTDB taxonomy): domain Bacteria; phylum Acidobacteriota; class Vicinamibacteria; order Vicinamibacterales; family SCN-69-37; genus SCN-69-37. The sequence continues at coordinate 11,985 of QGVF01000005.1, read as the reverse complement.
CCGGCGACGCTCAGCAGAATGGTCGGAACGCGATCGCTGCCGGACATATCCTTCATTCGCTCGTGACCGGCGCGAAGGTCCAGAGCGCCAGGGTCAGGAATACCGCGTCAAAGAATACCAGCATCGCCAGCCACGTCCGGGCCAGCTCGTAGTTCGGTTCGGCCGCCAGCACCCACAGCGTCCCCTGCATCCCGCCGAGGATTGCCGGCAGCGTCACCGGATACAGCACGACCGGCAGCAGCACGTCACGCGACGACGCCCGCTGCAGCATCGCGGCGAACAGCGTCCCCACGGCGGCAAAGCCCACCGTGCCGAGGAGCAGCAGCCCGCCCAGCAGCAGCGGCGCGCGAAAGATCGGCGCGCCGAACAGCAGTCCCACGAGCGGCACCACGACCACCTGAATCCCGAACAGCAGGATCAGCAGGCTCAGCAGCTTGCCCAGGTAGATCGACGGCCGCTCGATCGGTGCGAGCAGCAGCGCGCGCAGCGTGTCGGCCTGCCGTTCGCGCTCGAACGTCCGCCCGAGCGCCAGGCTCGCGGCGAAAATGGTCGTAACCCACAGGATGCCGGCTGGCGCGTTTTCGACCACGGTGCGCTCGCCGACGAAAGCGAAGGCGAAGACGAGCAGGCACGACAGCGCGAAGAAGACGGCGGTGTAGATGAGCTCGCGGCTGCGCAGTTCGACCGTCAGGTCCTTGCGCGCGATGAGCCAGGCGGCCTGCAGGACGCCCATCTACGCTGCCTCCTCGACTGCGCGCCGATACCGCGCTCGAAGCGGTTCGGGGCCCGGCGGGATGGTCACGATCCGGCCGCCCTGCAGACAGAGCCCGCCATCGACGAACTGTTCGGCAATCTCCAGATCGTGCGTCGCGGCGAGGACGATCGCGCCCTGCTCGCGCAGTTCGCGAAGACGCGCGATCATCCGTTCCACCGACGCGTCATCGAGCCCGGTGAACGGTTCGTCGAACAGCACGAGCCGCGGACCGTGGAGCAGCGCCCGTTCGGCCGCGAGTCGCTGCCGCATGCCGCGCGAAAAGCTGCCGACCCGATCGTCGGCCCGCGCCGCGAGACCTGCACGCTTCAAGGCCGTTTCCACGCTGCGCTCGAGATGCGCCGGCGCCATGCCGTACAGGCGACCGAAGAAGATGAGGTTTTCGCGGGCTGTCAGTTCCGGATAGAGGAAGAGGTCGTGCCCCAGGACACCGATGCGCGAGCGGAGGATGTCGCCCCAGGCCCTGGCGTCGCGATCGCCGTAGCGTACGGTGCCGCCCGACGGCCGGAGCAGCGTCGAGAGCACGCCGAGCAGCGTCGACTTCCCGGCGCCGTTCGGACCGAACAGCCCGGTGATGGTTCCCGCGGTCCACTGGCCGGTCACGCCGGCCAGTGCCCGTCGGCGCCCATAGTGGCGCGAAACCTCGACCGCCGCCACGACGTCGAAGTCGCAGTCGCTCGCGCCGTGGTGCGGCCGCGTCATGCGCGTGCAGCCCGTGCGCCCGGACCGAACGCCGCCCAGAGGCCTGCCGCGCAGATCAGCGCGGCCAGGGCGAAGGCGACGTTGCGCGGCCAGGTGGGCCGATGCGGCAGGCCGCTCACGTCGACCCGCAGCACGCCGCCGGCATCGAACGCCGGCGTGCTGGCGACCACGAGCGGCTGGCCCTGCTGCACGGTCTCCTGCTTCTCGACGAGCTGCGACGAGACGAGGTCCATCGCGCCGGTCTTCAGGGCGAAGATCGGGAACGGCTGCGCCGGTACGGGCCACCGCTGCTCGAGCTCGGCCGTATCGCCGTGGAACGGCAGCGTGAACGCCACGTTCACCGGGGTCTGGCCTGGGGCAAACGGCCCGCGGACCGTGACGCGGGCGCCCGCTACGGTCGCCTGCGGCGTCGCGCCCTCCATCATCGTGGCACTGCGCGCCTCCGTTGGCAGGTCGATGACGAGCGGCCCGCCGATGTCCACCGGGTCGGCCGACGGATTGACGACCTGAATCACGTAGTAGACGTTCAGCAGCTCGTTCGAATAGTCGAGGACGATGCGCGAATTCGCACCGATGAAGACGGAGCCGGGAACGGCCGGACGCCCGGAGGTCGCGCTGCCCGCCCCCTTCAGGCCAGCGGCCAGCATGAAGCGGATGCCGGTCGTGCCAACCGTCGCCTCCTGCGTCTCGAGCACCTCGTCGCCGACCGTCGCACGGGCGCGAACACGCGCGCCGGCGGGCAGGCCTTCGATCTGTGCCCGCCCCGTCGCGTCGGTCGTGACACGGGCATGCTCGCTGTCGTCGACGAAGAACGTGACGACTTCGCCCGCGATGTTGTTCGCAACCGTTTCACGGACGAGGCGGACCGACACGGTCCCGGCCGGCAGATCGGCCGCCGGCAGCGGCACGCCGGCCGCCTGGCTCAGGTCCATCTGGGCCGCGGTGGGCGCGGCCAGCATCGCGACGATGCCGAAGACGGCCAGCGCGAGCGTGCGGAGGCGAAGAGCCCTCGACCTGTCCATCAGCGCTCCACCTTCGTGCCGCAGGCCTTGCAGAACCGGGCGTCGGCCTCGTTTTCCGCGCCACACGCCCCGCAGCGCATCCGGTCGGTTGCCGGTCGCGCGGGCGGCACGACCGCGGCGCCATCCGGTGCCGAATCTGCCGTGGCGCGATCGATCTGCTCGATGAGTGACATGGCACGGGCCCGGAGACGCGCGTTGAGCGCATCGAAGTCGGCCTGACTGATCTTGCCCATCGCGCGATCGAACTCGAGCTCCTTGATCGACCGCAGGACCGCCGCCTTCTCCTGCTCGAGAATCGCGCGGGTCCGCACGTCGACCGCGCCGCTTTCGACCCGCACCTCCCCCATGAATGCCAGGACGGTGTAGTGCACGCCGATCGCCACGAGCGCGGCCGAGATGACGGCGCCGCTGAGCAGCAGAAGCGCCGCGGGATGCGTGTCGACCGCGCGCCAGACCGCCACCGTGGCGGCAGCCATGCCGAGCAGCAGATAGAACTGCCAGGGCTGGAACGTGCTGCTGGAGCTAGTCGAGGTCTCTGAGCTCATCGTCGAGGCGATCCTGCAGGTCGGGCCGGTCGAGCACCGCGGCGGGCGCCGCCACGTGCTCCGTGTCGAGCCGCCGCCGCGACCAGCGCACTGCCAGTGCACCAATCAGCACGACGCCGGCCGCTCCGGCCGCGTACGGGAAGGCCCAGGCGAGCCGGTTGAAGCCTTCGTCGATCGGGGCGCCGAGCACGTGCTGCCCCCCTTCTTCCCGTACGAAGATCGCGATGATCTCGTCGCGCGACCGTCCCTCGGCCACCAGCTCGGCGAGCCGCTCGCGCATCCGCGCGGCCACCGGGCAGGTGCACTCGCCGATCCGCTGACGTCCGCAGCTGCCGCAGGTGCAGACCAGGTAGCGCCGCAGGTCCTTTTCCAGTTCGTTCTGCGCGGCCAGGAACGACGCATTGGCCGTCTCGACGTGCTGGGCCCGCGCCGGCGCCGCCGCACCGAGCGTCAGCGCGAGCAGGAGAACCGGGACCGTCGCCGCGTTCTCGGGAACGCGGCTGGTGGCAAAGGCCATGGCCCGCTCCGGAATGTAGGCGACGAGCGTGCCGACGAGCATGACGGCGACGCCGATCCAGATCCAGTTGACGAGCGGATTGACCCGAATCTGCAGGTCGGCCGTCTGTGCCCCGGCGTCGTAGCCGGCGAGCACCAGGTACAGGTCCTCACCGATGCCGCGACGCAGCGCGACCTCAGTCGTCGGCTCCCCTTCCCGGCCGGCGTAATACCAGCGCGCCGGATACATACGGCCGATCGACTCCCCGTCGCGGAAGACTTCGAGCTCGGCCGTCACCATCTGCTTCTGCGAATCCTGGGTGATCGACAGTGCGACGTAGCGGACGCTGTACGGCTCGAGCGCTGCCGTCTCACCCGGCGACAGGCTCACCGACTCGTTCCGGTCGTAGGCGCCGCCCGCAAAACCGAGGAAGGCCAGCACGATACCGGCGTGCACGACGTAGCCGCCGTAACGACGCCGGTTGCGTGCGAACAGCCCGATGAGCGCCGTGACCATGTCGGTGCCCGTTGCGCGCCGGCGCACCGAGGCCCCGCGGACGAACTCCTGCACGATCGACGTCATGACGAACGCGCAGAGCGCAAAGCACAGGCCCGACGCCCAGACCGGCAGCCCGGCCAGCACGACGGCGCCGAGCGTCACCCCGGCCGCCCCGACGGGCCAGACGAACTGATTGACCAGGCTGGCGAGCGTCGACTTCCGCCAGGCCAGCAGCGGCCCCGCGCCGGTCAGGAACAGCAGGATGAGGCCGACCGGCGTCAGCCACGTGTTGAAGAACGGCGCGGCCACTGTCAGGCGCTCTCCCGTCACAGCCTCGCTCAGCGTCGGGAACATCGTCGCAAAGAGCGTGAAGAAGGCGGCGAAGAGCAGCACCCAGTTGTTGGCGAGGAACGCCGCCTCGCGCGACGCCCACGAGTCGATCTCATTGCGCGCCCGGAGCAGCGGCAGCCGGTAGATCACCAGGCCGAAGCTCACCACGAGCGTGAACACCATGAAGATCGTGAACAGCCAGGCCAGCTCGCGGTCCTCGCCGAAGGCGTGCACCGACTGCACGATGCCCGACCGCGTCATGAACGTGCCGAAGATGGTGAGGAAGAACGTCAGGATGACGAGCGTGACGTTCCAGACCTTCAGCATCCCCCGCCGCTCCTGCACCATCACCGAGTGCAGGAAGGCCGTGGCCGTGAACCAGGGCAGCAGTCCCGCGTTCTCGACCGGATCCCAGCCCCAGTAGCCGCCCCAGCCGAGTTCCTCATAGGCCCACAGCGCGCCGAGCGTCAGGCCGAGGGTGAGGAACAGCCAGGCCATCATCGTCCAGCGCCGGACCGCGCGCAGCCAGCCGTCGTCGAGATGTCCGCTGGCGAGTGCCGCCATCCCGAATGCGAACGGAATCGTCATCCCGACGAAGCCCAGGTAGAGCGTCGGCGGGTGAATCGCCATGTAGTAGTTCTGCAGCAGCGGGCTCAGGCCGGTTCCGTCGGTGTGCTGCTCGACGAGGAAGGTGTTGAACGGGTTGTTGTGCAGCACCATCAGGAACAGGAAGAAGAGCTGCACGAACGCGATGGTGGCCGTCGCCCAGGGAATCAGCTCGCGCGTGCGCTGCCGGTTCAGGTGCAGCGCGACGCTGCCGAACAGCCCGAGCAGGGTCACCCAGAACATGATCGACCCGTCGAGCCCGCCCCAGTAGGACGTCAGCTTGTAGAAGAGCGGCTGCGCGTTGTTCGAGTAGCGCTGAACGTACTGAATGCTGTAGTCGCCGGTGACGAAGGCGTGCACCATGATGGCCGAGGCGGCCACCATGACGGCGGTGAGCACGTGGAACAGCCCGAGGCCGCCGGCAATCCAGCGGGGCTCGCGCCTCCGGGCTCCGGCCAGCGAGGCGGCAAACGCGCCGCTGGCCAGCACGAACGCGGTCAGCAGGAGGAACGAGCCGAGCGTTGCCACTAGTGCGACAGATCCTTCGTCAGATCAGGCGCCGTCGACGCCTCGTACTTCGACGGACACTTGGCCATGATGCCGTCGTTCTCGACCTGGAACCCGGACGGCGTCAGCCGCCCGGTCATCACGACCTCGGCACCGTCGGTGAAGTTGTCGGGCACGACGCCGGTGTAATACGCCGTCACGACGGAATCGCCGTGCCGGACGTCGAAGCGGTACTCGAGCGAGCCGCGCCGCATGATCGAGCCGTCGACGACGTTCCCCTGCAGCTTCAGCGTCTTGCCGTACCACTGCTCGGCCTGCGGCATGACTTCGTCGACGTGCTTGTAGAACTGCACGTTCTCGCGCATCGACATGGCGAGCAGGGTCCCGAACGCACCACCGAGCACCAGGACGGTGGCCAGCACCCGAATTGTCTTTTTCGACATTTCCGACGACTCCGCCCTTCAGGATACGGCGCGCGGGCGGGCAAAGCAACCGATCTCAGGCCGTTTCCGACGCCACCGGCAGCTCGCCCAGCTCCGACAGCACCTCGCACAGCCGGCAGATCGGCAGCCCGACCACGGTCGCGCAGGCCCCTTCGATCCGCGAGACGAACCGCGACGCCCCGCCCTGCACCGCGTAGGCGCCAGCCTTGTCCATGGGCTCGCCCGTTGCCACGTACCAGGCGATGTCATCCTCCGAGAGCGGACGGAACCAGACGCGCGCTCCATCCACGAACCGGCGGGTTCCGTGCGGCCCGATGATCGACACGCCCGTCAGCACCTCGTGGGCCCTGCCGCTCAGCCGGCGCAGCATCCGGGCGGCGTCGGCCGCTTCGGCCGGCTTGCCCAGGACGTCGCCGTCGACGACCACGATCGTGTCGGCCCCGATGACGGTAGCCTCCGGGTGGAGACGATGGACGGCTTCCGCCTTGGCGTGCGCGACGCGGGTGGCGTAGTCGGCCGGGGCTTCCCCCGGCTGGCGGGTTTCGTCGACATCGGCGACAGCCGTGTCGAAGGTGAGGCCGGCGGCGCGCAGCAGGTCGGCGCGGCGCGGCGAGGCGGAGGCGAGCAGCAGACGCATTCCCGGTAGTATGCGTCACGACGCCGGGTACAATCCGCCGCGTGGAACGTATCGGCTCGACCGCACCCTCGATTCTGCGCAGCGCGCTGGCGACCCAGCCCACGACCGAAGGCAAGGTCCGCTTCGCGTGGGCCCTGGCCGCCGGCCCGACCGGTGCGCGGGCTGCGCGCCTGCGCTACGCCGATGGCACGCTCCGGGTCGAGGCGCGTTCCGCCTCGTGGCGGCGCGAACTGCAGCGGGCGCGTCCCGTCCTGCTCGAGCGCCTGAGCGGCCTGCTCGGTCCGGGCGTGGTCACCCGCATCGTCATCACGTCAGAAGAAGACGCCGGACGCGGGAGGGGGCGATGAGCGTGCCGCTGCCGACGCGTGTCGCGGTGGTTGGCGCGGGCACCATGGGCAGCGGAATCGCTCAGGTGTTCGCACAGGCCGGCTGCCGCGTCCAGCTCTGCGACGTCTCCGAACAGGCGCTCGATCGCGCCTTCGATGCGATCCGCCACAGCCTCGGGCGCTTCGTGACGCGAGGCACCCTGACGTCGGGCGATGCCGATGCCACACTGGCGCGTCTCGAGCGCAGCTCGCTCGATGCGTGCGATCGCGCCGAACTCGTCGTCGAAGCCATCGTCGAGGACGCGCAGGCCAAGCGTCGCCTGTTCGCCCGGCTCGACCGCATCTGTCCGCCCGATGTTCCGCTGGCGTCGAACACGTCGTCGGTGTCGATTACCGCGCTCGGCGCGGCCACGTCGCGGCCCGAACGGGTCTTCGGCCTGCACTTCATGAATCCCGTGCCCGTGATGCCGCTCGTCGAGATCGTGCGCGGCCACCGGACCGACGGGACCACGATTACGCTCGCCCGCGAGATTGCGGCGCACCTGGGCAAGACGCCGATCGAAGCGGCCGACGCGCCCGGCTTCATCTCGAACCGCGTCCTGATGCCGATGATCAACGAGGCGATCTTCGCGCTGATGGAAGGCGTCGGCACGGTCGAGGCCATCGATGGCGTCATGACGCTCGGGATGCGCCATCCGATGGGCCCGCTGGCGCTCGCGGACCTGATCGGCCTCGATGTCTGCCTCGCGATTCTCGACGTGCTGCACCAGGGCTTCGGCGACCCGAAGTATCGTGCCTGTCCCCTGCTCCGCCGCATGGTGGCGGCAGGACACCTCGGCCGCAAGAGCGGACAGGGTTTCTACCGTTACGACTGACCGCGCCGAAGCGCGCTGCCGCGCCGGCCGGTCCACCACCAGCTCGCCAGAAGCAGCGGTGCGAGTATGACCAGCTCGCGCGCAATCGCGAGCATGGTCCGCTCCACGAATCCCGGGAGCCAGTAGCGTCGGCTGACGGCGTCGAAGACAGGCACGAACGCGACGTGCTCCGAGGAGAACGGCCACAGGAGCATCACGCCGATCGGCTCCGACGTGTCGGTGCCCAGCGCATCGAACAGCGGATGTGAAAGCCAGGCGAGCAGCGTCGCCACGAAGACTCTGGCGCGCGTCGCGGCCACCGGCAGACGGCACCACGCAGCAAGCGCGGCGGCGATGACGGCCGCGCCGACGCTGTGCGTTTCCATGCTGTGGCGTCCGAACAGCAGATCGAGATCCGGCGCCATGCCGAATGCCGCCAGCCAGACCATGGCCCGCCAGCGAACCGGGCTCTCGCGCCCGGCCGCCGGCAGAGCGGCGGCCACGGCGCCGATCGCGTGACCGATCGGCGAGGGCATCAGCGGTCGGGCGCCGGCACCTTCGCGCCGATGGCGCGGCGCACCATATTGAGCGCAGCCGACGCAGCGAACTGACGGATCATCTGGCGATCGCCGGGGAACAGAAACCGCCGCGCATGCGTGTCGCCGGCGGCCACGGCGATCCACACCGTGCCCACCGGCTTTTCGTCGGATCCGCCGCCGGGCCCCGCGACGCCGGTGATTCCAACGCCGACATCGGCGCCGAGCCGGCGACGCACGCCTTCAGCCATCGCGCGTGCCACTGCTTCGCTGACCGCCCCGTGGGCCGCGAGTGTGTCTTCCCCGACACCCAGCGCCTCGACCTTGACCGCGTTGGCGTACGCGACCACGCCACCGAGTACCCACGCCGAGCTGCCGGGGATGTCGGTCAGTCGCTGCAGCAGGAGCCCGCCCGTGCACGACTCGGCGGCCGCAATCATCAACTGCCGGGCGGCCAGCTCCGCGCCGACCACCTCCTCGAGTGATCGCTCATCGGTGGTGAACACGGCGTCACCCAGGGCCGCGACGAGCTCGGCCGATGCCCGATCGAGCACTCCCTCGAGCGCATCAACGTCCTCGGCGGCACCGGACAGGTGCAGTTCGACGAGGCCTGGACTGGCAAGCACTGTCGTGTCGATCGGGACGACACCGGCAGCAAACCGCGAGTAGATGGGCTGGGCAATCTCCTCGACCTGCGATTCCGAAAATCCGGTCGTCCTGACAGTCCGGCGGCGCACCTGCCGGCCCGAGGCGCGTGCAGCCAGCACCGGGACGACGCTTGCGAGGAACATCGGCTGCATTTCTCGCGGCGGACCCGGTAACAGCACGATCAGCCTGTCACCGGTATCGACAACCTGCCCCGGCGCCGTGCCGTTGGGATTGGGCAGCCAGCGCGCGCCCTCGATGACCTCTGCCTGTCGCCTGTTGACCGACGGCATCGGGACGCCGCGCCGTTCGAAACGCGCCGCGACAATCGCAAGCACCTCGGGATCGACCGCGAGACGCCGTCCGAGCACCGCCGCCACGGCTTCCCGCGTGAGGTCGTCGTCGGTCGGCCCCAGGCCGCCTGTCGTGATCACGAGATCAACGCGCGCTATCGCATCGGCAATCGTGTCGCGCAGCTCCGCCGGGTGGTCGCCGACCACGTGCTTGCGCCGGAGCTCGATCCCGAGCTCCTGCAGGCGTTCGGCCAGGAACAGCGAGTTCGTGTCGATGCGCTGCCGGGCGAGCAGTTCGCTCCCGACGGCAATGATTTCGGCGGTACGGATCGCAGGCGCTACAGCCATGGAACGAAGTAGACGAGCACGGCCATCACGATCCAGCCGTACACGCCGGCCATCACGTCATCGGCCATGACGCCGAAGCCGCCGGGCAGCGCCTCGAGCCGGTTCGACGGCCACGGCTTGACGATGTCCATCGCGCGGAAGACGAAGAAGCCCATGACGGCACCAATCAGGCCCACATCGAGCAGCAGCAGCGTCGCCAGCTGGCCGGCCACCTCGTCGACGACGACCTGGCCGGGATCGTCACGCTGAAAGTGACGTGCGGCGACGCCCGAAGCCCATGTGCCGATCACGCAGACGAGGCAGAGAATCAGCACGTGGGTCAGAGGATCGGCGTGCCGCGTGAGCAGATACAGGACGATTCCGGCTGCCGATCCGACGGTGCCCGGAGCGAACGGAAAGTAGCCGCAGCCACCGACGGTGGCAATCGCGAGCGCGACCGCTTTCATGCCCGAATCACACGCGTGCCGGCGACACGGTCGTGGATGGCGCGCCGGTCACCCAGGAGCGCCGGGAGAAACCCGAGGCCGGCGAGCAGCACCGACGGGACGGCCGCAATGGAACGGACGAGCGCCTGTCCGACCGACACCGGGCCCGCCGGGTCGCGGCCGTCGACGACGCGGATCTGCATGAGCATCTTGCCGGGAGACTGGCCGTTGACCGCCGTGAAGAGGACGAGATAGGACAACACAATCAGCAGCACGAACCCTCCGAGCGGGACCAGCGGCAGGCGGGCCCAGTCGGTCCAGCCGAGCCCCACCCACTCGAGCGTCACCGTCAGGATCAACGCGGCCAGTCCGCCAAGCACGCCCGCATCCACGGCGGCGGCCCCGAGCCGACCGGCCACCGGTGCCGCCGTGCGCAGCAGCGCCTCCCGCTCGCGCTCTTCGGTGCTTTGTCGTTCCGCCTTCTCGAGCCGCTCGAGTCCCTCGAGCAGATCGCGATCGAGCGGTCCAAGCTTGAGACGCTCACCCTCGCGCCGGGCCCGGCGTGGCGCGGGCGACGCCGGCTCCGGAGGCGGCGGTGGCGCGGGGACTTCCTCGACCGGCTCCCGCCGGGGCGGTCTGTCGACGGGGGCGGAAGCGACGGCGCTGCCCTGTTGCCGACCCGCCGGCTCGTCGGGCTCGTGCGTCGGCACCTGTTTCACGAAGAGCGGCAGCTCCGTCGTGGTCGGTGGCGCCGGTCGCCGCGGGCGCGCCGCGGGGGCGGGCTCGGCCGCGACCTGCGGCTGTCGCTGCAGTTCGTCCGTCCGCGGCGCCGGGGGTGAGGCGGCAGGCGACAGCGCAATGTCGAGGTCGGCAGAGGTGTCGGCCGGGCGCGACCGGACCGTCGTTCGAGGCGACAGATCGATGAAGTCGCCGGGACCTTCAGCAGTACCCGGGTCACCCTCCTCCACCGAACCCGCAGTCGTCGCGCCGTGCCGGATCTCGAAGTCGACGAGGGGCAGTTCTCCATCGTCCTCGTCGGGAGGATGGATGACGAGGTCCGGATCGAGCTCGAGCGTATAGCCGCAGTTGCGGCAGCGCGGCTCCGGATCGAAGCTCAGGTAGTGGCACTTGGGACACTTCATGGATGGGAATCCGCCTTCGTGCCAGCCTGGCGGTCGACCATGCGGCGCACAGGGTGTCTCATCGCGGCAACACGCGGATTATAGCGGCAACCGTTCGTCGCACCTGTCGTAGAGTACGCGGACGTGCAGATCCTCGAATGCGTGGCAAACGTCAGCGAAGGGCGGGATCGGGAGGTCGTGCAGGCGTGTGCAGAGGCCGTCGAGCAGGCAGGCCTGCCGCTGCTCGACCTGCACGTCGATCGCGACCATAACCGATCGGTGTTCACCTTTGCGGGCCTGCCCGACCGCGTCGCGGCTGCGGCGCATGCCCTGGCCGCTACCGCCGTCTCCCGGATTAGTCTGCAGGCTCACGTCGGTGTCCATCCCCGGATCGGCGCCATCGACGTCATTCCTTTCGTTCCCATTACGGGCGTGACGACGGACGAAGCGGTGGCCGTCGCGCGCGCCTTCGGCGCCGAGCTCAGTGCCCGGCATCAGCTGCCGGTCTTCCTCTACGAAGCCGCGGCGTTCGCGGCCGAGCGAAGCCGGCTCGAGGTAATCCGCCGCGGCGGCCTGCCGGCGCTCGCCGCTCGCATGGCGACGGACCCGGCCTGGCGGCCCGACTTCGGCCCGACGGCGCCCCACCCGACTGCTGGCGCCGTGGCCGTCGGCGCGCGCGGGCCGCTCATCGCGTTCAACATCAATCTCGCGAGCGACCGGCTCGACATTGCCCAGGCGGTCGCCGCCGGCGTGCGCGAGCGCTCCGGCGGCCTGCCCGCTGTCAAGGCGCTCGGCCTGCCGCTCGGTGATCGCGGCATCGTGCAGGTGTCGATGAACCTTACCGACTACCGCCGCACCTCGATGCGCACGGTCTACGAC
>QGVF01000085.1 GCA_003242705.1 Acidobacteriota bacterium | reverse complement strand
GCCGGCGCGCAGCGTCTCGAGGATCGTGTCGACGTCGAAGACACAGCCGCCCCACACGCCGCCGCTCACGTCCTGCAGCGCCGCCCAGAGCCGGGTGTCGTCGGGCAGATCGGGATCGGGGCGGAGGTCGTCGCGCGGCGGCCGCGCCTCGAGCACACGCGCCGCTTCGTCGGGGGACAGGCGACGGTCGGCCTCACCCACGAAGTTCAGCGTGCCGTCGAGCGTGTTGCGGTCGATGACGATCTCGATCAGGTCGCCGTCCCGCAGCCGGCCGATGGGACCGCCGGCGAGCGCTTCGGGTGAGACGTGCCCGATGCAGGCGCCCGTCGACACGCCGCTGAAGCGCGCGTCGGTCACGACGGCAACGTGCTTGCCGTGCGGCAGGTACTTGAGCGCGCCGGTCAGCTGATAGGTCTCTTCCATGCCCGTGCCCATCGGCCCGCGGCAGATGAGCACGATCACGTCGCCCGGCCGGACGCGGGCATCCTTGATCGCGGCAATCGCGTCTCGCTCGGTCGTGAAGACGCGGGCCGGCCCCGTCATCCGGTACACGCCGTCGTCGTCGCACACGGTCGGGTCGATGGCCGTTGCCTTGATGACCGAACCCTCGGGCGCGATGTTGCCGTGCGGGAAGCAGATCGTCGAGGTGAGCCCGCGCGTGGCGGCCGCATCGGGCGACATGATGACTTCGTCCGGATCGGTGCCGCACACCTCCTTGAGCCGGGCGCGCAGCTTCGCGCGACGCTCGCTCTGCTCCCAGGCGTCGAGCTGCGCATCGAGGGTCAGGCCGCTGGCCGTCATGACACGCGTGTCGAGCAGGCCGGCCCGTCGCAGGTGCAGCATCACTTCGGGTACACCGCCTGCCAGGAAGACGTCGACGGTGGGGAAGTACTGCGGACCGTTCGGCAGCGCGTCGACGAGCCGGGGCACGAGCCGGTTGACCTCGGCCCAGTCGCGTGCCGTCGGCCGGCGGAGGCCGGCGGCGTGCGCGATGGCCGGAATGTGCAGGAGCAGGTTCGTCGAGCCGCCGAAGGCGGCGTGCGTGACCATCGCGTTGCGGATGGCGGCATCGGTCAGGATGTCGCGCACGTGAATGCGCTTCGACTCGAGCGCAACGAGCGCCCGCGCCGAACGGACCGCGATATCGGTCCAGATCGGCTGGCCGGACGGCGCCAGGGCCGAGTGCCCGAGCGCCAGGCCGAGCGCCTCGCCGACGACCTGGGCCGTGGCGGCCGTGCCCAGAAACTGACAGCCGCCGCCCGGCGAGCCGCAGGCGCGGCAGCCGAGGTCGGAGGCTTCGGTGAGCGTGATTTCGCCGTGGGCGAACCGGGCGCCGATCGTCTGTACCCGTCCGGCGTCTTCCGCATCGCGGGCCGGAAGCGTGACGCCGCCCGGCACCAGGATGCAGGGCAGGTCGTGCATGGCCGACAGCGCGATCATCATGGCCGGCAGGCCTTTGTCGCACGTCGCCACGCCGAGCACCCCCGCGCGCGTGGGCAGCGATCGGATCAGCCGCCGGAACACCGTGGCCGCGTCGTTGCGGTACGGCAGGCTGTCGAACATGCCGGTCGTGCCCTGCGATCGCCCGTCGCAGGGATCGGTGCACGCGGCGGCGAACGGGATACCGCCCTGCTTCTTCAGTTCATGCGCCGCGGCCTCGACGAGCAGGCCGACTTCCCAGTGGCCGGTGTGATAGCCCAGGGCGATGGGCGTGCCGTCGGGCGCGCGCACGCCGCCGTGCGTCGACAGGATCAGGAACTCGGGCCGGCCGAGCAGCGATGGATCGAGACCCATCCCGGCGTTCTGCGTCCAGCCGAACAGATCGCCCGACGGGCGGTAGCGCAGCATCTCGGCCGTCAGCGGCAGGCGGCCGGCCGGGCCGGTGCCGCGGGGGGCGACGTCGAGCGTCGCGGCGTCGTCGACGAGGAAGGGGTCGGGAGCAGCCATGATCCCTGAGAGTTTCACACGAAGCCGGGTGCCGGCGCGCGATGGACGGCCGGCTGCCGGGTTCCGATAGAATGCCCTCCCATGTTCCAGGCCATTCCGGAGCCCCGATGACGTTCATCCAGCGCATCTACGTCCGCGTGATCATCGCCTGGCTCGCGTCGCTGGCCGGGTTGTACCTGCTGCAGGTCGCGTTCAACTGAGTCCATGCACGTCATCGACTGGGTGGTGCTCCTCGGCGTGACGGGCTGGATCATCTACGACGGCCTCAGGCGCACGAAGCACGCGAACGAGCTCGACGGCTACCTGCTCGCCAAGCGCAGCATTCCCTGGTGGGCCGCGGGGCTGTCGGTCATGGCAACGCAGCTGTCGGCCATCACGATGATTGGTACGACCGGGCAGGGCTACGCCGATGGCCTGCGCTTCGTCCAGTTCTACTTCGCGCTGCCGCTCGCGATGATCGTCCTGTCGATGACGCTCGTGCCGTTCTTCTACCGGTCGGGCGTCTACACGGCGTACGAATACCTCGAGCGGCGCTTCGACGCGAAGACACGCACGTTCACGAGTCTGCTCTTCCTCTTATCCCGCGGGATGTCGTGCGGCGTCGTCATTTCGGCGCCGGCCGTCGTGCTTTCGCTCGTGCTCGGCTGGGATCTGACGGCGACGGCGCTGCTCATCGGCCTGCCCGCCATCATCTTCACGATGTTCGGCGGCGTGCAGGCGGTGACCTGGACCGACGTCAAGATCATGGTCATCATCGTCGGCGCGCTCGTGGCGCTGATCGTGGCGGCCGTCGCGGGCCTGCCGGGCGAGGTGAGCGTTGTCGACGGGCTGCACGCGGCGGCGGCCACCGGCCGCATGCGGACGTTCGACTTCTCGTTCGACCTGACGAACCAGTACACCTTCTGGTCCGGGACGCTCGCGGCGCTGTTCCTGTTCTGCTCCTACTTCGGCACCGACCAGAGTCAGGTGCAGCGCTACCTGACGGCGCGGTCGGAAGACGGGGCGAAGCAGGCCCTGCTCGTCAGCGCCTACTGGAAGATTCCGCTGCAGCTCGTCGTGCTGCTCGTCGGCGTGCTGGTCTTCGTCTTCTACCTGTTCACGCCGCCGCCGCTCATCTTCAGCACCGTGCACGCCGAGCGGCTCGCGGCCGGCCCGGCGGCCGGCGAGTACCGGGCCCTGCAGGCGGAGTACGAGACGGCGCTCGATGCCCGGCGCGAGGCGGCACTGGCGGTGGGGGCGGCGCGGCGGGCCGGCAGCAGCGACGCGCTGCGGACGGCACGCGAGCAGTTCCGTCTGGCCGATGAGGCGGTCGACGGGATTCGGGGGCGGGCCACCGCGCTCGTCCGCAGTGCCGGCGGCGAGGCGTCGTTCAACGACACGAACTACATCATCCCGTCGTTCATCCTGTCGCAGATTCCCGTCGGCCTCGTCGGCCTGATCTTCGTCGCCGTCATGATGGCGGCCACGTCGACGATTGCCGCGGAGCTCAACGCGCTGGCGACGACGTCGATCATCGATTTCTACCGGCGCCTGTTCCGGCCGTCGGCTACGGATCGTCACTACCTGCTCGTCTCGCGGGGCGTGACGGCCTTCTGGGGTGTGTTCGCCTGCCTGGTGGCGATTTGGGCCGCCGAGCTCGGATCGCTCATCGAGGTGGTCAACCGTGTCGGGTCGTTCTTCTATGGCTCGATCCTCGGCGTGTTCATCCTGGCGATTGCCGTGCCACGTGCCAACGGGCACGGCGCGTTCGTGGGCCTGATTGCCGGGATGAGCGTCGTGGCGCTGGTGACGGCGTACACCAGCGTCGCCTTCCTGTGGCACAACGTCATCGGCGCGGTGGTTGTCGTGGTCGTCGGCACGATCGTGAGCGTGCTGACCGGCGGGCGTCCGGCCGCTGCCGCCGCCGATCAGTGAGCGGCGCGTCGCGCGCCGCGCGGGAGAGAGGCCATGCCCTGGTTCATGAAGGAGGCTGACGAGATCAGCCGGCAGGAGATCGACGAGCTCGCGCTGCGGCTCGTCGACGAGGCGCGCAGCCGGTTCGGCCGGCCGCTGCGGCGGGTGCTGCTGCTGCCGCCCGATCTGACACGCGCGCACAGCGGCGTCGGCCCGATCACCGAGACGATCTACAGGGCGCTCGCGCCGACGTGCGACGTGCACGTCATCCCGACGCTCGGCCAGCACCGGCCGCACACCGAGGAAGAGAACCGCTGGATGTTCGGCTCGATCCCGCATGCGCGCATCCACGCGCACGACTGGATCGGCGGCGTCACCCGCGTCGGCACCATCCCTGGCTCGCTCGTGGCGGAGACGACCGGCGGTCTGGCCGACTGGGACATCCCGGTCGATCTCAACACGATGACCGTCACCGAAGAGTGGGACCTCATCGTGAACATCGGCCACGTGGTGCCGCACGAGGTCCTCGGCTTCGCCAACCACAACAAGAACTACTTCATCGGTCTCGGGGGCAAGGAAACGATCTGCCGGTCGCACCTGGCGGCGGCCATCTACGGCATCGAGAACAACCTCGGCCGGCTCGTCACGCCGCTGCGCGCATGCTTCAACTGGGCCGAAGAGCGCTTCCTCGGCCATCTGCCGGACGTGTACCTGCAGGTCGTCATGCGGCGCGACGCGCAGAACCGGCTCGTGACGAGCGGCATCTACGTGGGCGACGACCTCGAAACGTACCTGGCGGCGGCGCGCGCGAGCCGCGCGCAGAACATCACGGTGTTCGACGAGCCGGTCGACAAGGTCGTCGCGGTGATGCAGGCCGATGAGTTCCGCAGCACCTGGGTCGCGAACAAGGCGGTCTACCGCACGCGGCTCGTCATCCGCGACGGCGGTGAGCTGCTCATCATCGCGCCCGGACTCGAGCGCTTCGGCGAGCAGGACGCCGTCGATCGGCTCATCCGCCGGTTCGGCTACACGGGCCGCGACCGCATCCTCGAGCTGTACCGGCGCGAGCCCGAGCTGCAGAAGCTGGCGCACGGGGCGGCACACCTGGTGCACGGGTCGTCGGACGGTCGCTTCACCATCCGGTATGCTCCGGGTCACCTGACGCGCGAGGAGATCGAGGGTGTCGGCTACGAATGGGCCGATCTGCAGGCGACGCTCGCGCGCTACCCGCCCAACCGCATGCAGGAAGGCTGGAACACGATGCCCGACGGCGAACGGGTGTTCTTCATCAACACACCCTCGGCAGGTCTCTGGGCGACCCGCGCGCGGATGGGCGATCGGCTCGACGACGCCTGACCCGCCACGCACGCAGGCAGGCAATCGGCCCGCTGGTGCCCTTCTTGCACCGCGGGCCCCGTATGTTCGCCCGGCTGAAGATCCCCATCGGGCCGAAGGAGCTCGCGGTCCGCACCTGGCGCGAGATGATGCGCGACGACGTGATGGGCCTGTCGGCGCAGCTGTCCTTCTATCTCGTCGTGGCCATCTTTCCGGTGCTCGTCTGCGTGATTGCGGTGGCGAGCCTCTTCCCGCTGCAGAACTTCGTCGACACCGTGACGGCCTACCTCGCGCCGTTCGTGCCGGCGGCCGGCCTCGAGGTCATCCGCGGCTTCATGGTGCAGATCGGCGAGAGCGAAGACCGTGGCGTGCTCGGCATCGGTCTGGTGCTCGCGCTCTGGAGCGGTTCGTCGCCGATGGTGGCGCTCATCAACGTGATGAACCGCGCGTACGGCGTGGTCGAGAGCCGGCCGTGGTGGAAGGTGCGGCTGACGGCCATGGCGCTCAGCGTCGGCCTCGGCCTCTTCGTCGTCGTGGCCTTCCTGCTGGTCGTCTTCGGGCCGCAGCTGGCCGACTGGCTGGCGCGCATCTTCGGTTTCAGCGACGTGTTCGTCTGGACCTGGAAGGTGTCGCAGTGGCCGCTGGTGTTCGTGCTCGTGGCCACCGGGATCGGCTGCGTGTACTACTTCGCACCCGACGTCGAGCAGGACTGGGTGTGGCTCACGCCCGGTTCGCTGCTGGCGACGCTCCTGTGGTTTGCCGGCTCGCTCGGCTTCCGCTTCTACGCCATCAATTTCGGCAACTACGAGGCGACCTACGGCACGCTCGGCGGCATGATGCTGCTGCTCATGTGGTTCTACGTGTCGGGCATCTCGATCCTGATTGGTGCCGAGCTGAACGCCGAGATCGAGCATGCCTCCCCGTGGGGCAAGGATCCCGGCGAGCGGCGGCCGGGCGAGCGTCGGAAAGTCGGTGCGGCCGCCGAGCGCGACTACGAGCGGCGGTGCGCCGAGCGCGAGCGGCTGGCCGGGACCGGCGTGCGCGACTCGGCCGGCGCGACGGGCTGAGCGGCGCCGAGCATCCGCCATGCGCGCAGCACTTCGGCGACGCTCCACGCCTGCGCGATGCAGCCGCGCGGCAGGTGCGGCATGTCGGCGTCGAAGATTTCACTGATGGTACCCACGCCGGCCGCGCCGAGATGCGCGTCGAATGCACCGAGCAGCGCATCGCGGTGCTCGTGGTCCACCCGTCCGGCGCGGAGCAGGGCATCGACGTACGGGCCGATCAGCCACGCCCACACCGTGCCCTGATGGTAGGACGCATCGCGGGCGCGCAAGTCACCTGCGTACTGCGACCGATAGTCGGGGTGCGCCGGATCGAGCGACCGCAGGCCGAACGGGGTCAGCAGCCGGTCGGTCACCGCGTTGATCACGCTGTCCCAGTGGCGTCGGTCGAGCACGGGATGGGGCAGCGCAATGGCGAAGATCTGGTTCGGCCGGCACGCCGGATCGTCACCGCCCTCGCCATCGACGACGTCGTAGAGCCAGCCGGTGTCCGGGTTCCAGAAGCGTTCGTCGAAGGAGCGTCTGACGCGGTCGGCGTCGTTCCAGTACGCCGCGGCATCCTTCGATCGACCGCCGGCCTCGAGCCAGCCGGCCATCAGGCACAACGCGTTGTGCCAGAGCGCGTTGATTTCGACCGCCTTGCCGCGCCGCGGCGTCACCACCCAGCCGTCGACCTTCGCGTCCATCCAGGTGAGCTGGTAGCCGTCGGCGCCCTGGCGCAGCAGGCCGTCGGCCGGATCGACGCCGATGCCGAAGCGTGTGCCGTGCCGGTGGGCCGCAAAGATGTCGTCGAGCACCGGGAGCAGGTCGTCGACCAGCGCCCGATCGCCGGTGCGCGCGACGTATCGGCCGATCGCGTGGACGAACCACAACGTGGCGTCGGCCGTGTGATACAGGCCCGACCGCGCACCTTCCGGAAACAGGTTCGGAATCAGGCCGTCCTGCACATGCCGGGAGAACAGGCGCAGGATCTGGGCGGCTTCCTCGCGGCGGTCGAGCTCGAGGGTGAGCCCCTCGAGGCTGATCATCGTGTCGCGGCCCCAGTCGGTGAACCAGTGGTAGCCGGCAATGATCGTCCGGTTTGCCGCGCCGGGCGGGGGCAACGTCTGATCCGGGTCGGGCGCGTTGCGATCGTGGCCGACCGGCACGATCAGGAACTGGTCGGCAGCCAGCACCAGCGCGGCGTCGAAGTCGTCGGCACTGCCGGCACGCTCCACGATCGCGCGGCGCCGGGCCTGTTCATCGGCGAGCAGGGCTGCGGGCGATCCGAAGGCATCCGATGCCGGCTCTCCGACCGCGGCGACAATCGACGCCGCCCCGTCGGCGTCGAACCGCAGTCGCAGCACGCAGGGCGTCTGCAGATGCGCGTCGCAGTCGTACCCGCGCGCGCGTTCCTCCAGCAGCTGCACGCTTCCGTGCCCGGTCGCGTCGATCGCTTCGATCGCGCTCTCGCGGCTGACGACAATCCGGAGCGGCGGCAGGCCGGCAAGGCCGAGTTCGGCCCGATTGCCGTCGACGTGGAGAGGGCCCAGCTCGATGCCGGCCGTCGCAACGGCCGACTCGATCGGGCGCACGTGCAGCGCGGGGCGGCATTCGAGTGAGACCGGCAGGTCGCTTTCGATGACGCGAAAAGCGATGCAGACCGCGTTCTGCCCGTGGGGCATGAACAGGCGCTTTTCGAGCGCGAGTCTTTCGTGCTCGTAGCGCCACACGGGCAGGCCCCCGTCGAGCGTGAAGCTGCGGAGCAGGCCCTGACCGCTCTCACTGAGCACCGCGAAGTCCTCGTGATCGATGGTCAGCGCGCGATCGCCGTACACCACCTGTGTCTGCAGGCCGGCCAGGTAGACAATGCGACCCGCCGGCGGGGGAAGGGCAGCGACCAGCAGCCCGTGATAACGCCGCGTCAGGCCGCCCGAGACCGGCGCCGAGGCATAGCCACCCAATCCGTTGGTCACGATCCATTCGACCGACGGGTCGATGGCTGCCTGCCGCTCGGGGCCGAACTCCAGCGTGCGCCGGGGAAGTGCCACCACACGTTCCGTCATGCCAGGACCACCGCGCATTCGGGCGGAACAATCCACGCGTCGTCGATCTCGACCGGCCGCTCCATCCCGCCATAGCGCATCGTCTCGGTCGAGAAGATGACGCTCCAGGTCGTACCGGGAGATGCCGGCGCGAGCAGCGGTTCGGCCAGCGCTTCGATTTCGACGGGTGTGCGCTGCAGGTTCACGAGCAGGAGGCGATCCCCGTCGGTCGGCGACGTGCCGGCTGGCGCGCTGTGGCGGATCACGAACGCCTGCGGACCGAGCACGGCGCCTTCGACCGGCTGCTGGTGACGGAAGGCTTCGTGCGTCCTGCGGAGGGTGAGCAGGTCGCGATGGAGCAGCCACGTGTCGCGGTGCCGCCTGCGCTCGTCGTGATCGAGTCGCGAACGTTCGACCGTCTCCTCGGCGTGCGGCGCGTGCAGCGACCCCTTCCGCAGCCGCTGCCGGACGGATGGAAACTGCCCGAGAAATTCCTCCCGCCCGGTGGCCACCAGATCGGCCAGCTCACCTGAGTGATCCGCGAAATAGAGGAACGGGCTCGAGGCGGCAAGCTCCTGGCCCTGAAAGAGCATCGGTGTCCATGGGCCGAGCAGCAGCAGCGCGGTGAGGGCGCGCATGACGCCGGGCGACGTGAGCGCATGCAGGCGACGTCCGTCGACCGAATTGGCCACCTGATCGTGGTTCTGCAGGAACGCCACGAGCGCGTGCGGCGGCACGTGCCCCGCCGGTCGCCCGCGCGGCTGCTTCTGCCAGCGCGATCGCTGCCCCTGATACAGGAAGCCCCGCGTCGCGCAGCTCACGAGCTCCTGCGCCGTGCCGCGATAGTCCGAGTAATAGGCTTCGTGCGCGCCGGTCGCCGCCACGACGGCGCTGTGGTGGAAGTCGTCGTTCCACAGCGCGTCGATGCCCTGGCCGCCCGCCTCGGGCGCGCCGAGCAGCCGGCTGTCCTGCGGTTCGTTTTCGGCAATCACCCAGATGGACCGCGCCCCGGCTGCCGCCCGCGCGGCGGCAACGATGGTCGTCACGACATGCGGCGTGGAGCGATCGAAGATCTGCTGCGTCGCGTCGAGCCGGAGGCCATCGAAATGGAAGTCGCGAAGCCAGTAGACCGCGTTACCGGCGAAGAAGCCGCGCACGACGGCCGAATCCTCGCCGTCGTAGTTGAAGCAGTCGCCCCACTCGGTCGCCTCGGCGCCGATGTACCGGTCGGTGTAACGACGGAAACAGTTGGCCGCCGGTCCGGCGTGGTTGTAGACGACGTCGAGGATGACGCCCATGCCGAGCGCGTGCGCGCGGTCGACGAAACGCCTGAGATCGTCCGGGCGCCCGTAGAGCCGCGTCGGTGCGTAATACAGCACGCCGTCGTAGCCCCAGCCGAATCGACCCGGAAACTCCGCCACCGGCATCATTTCGATCACCGTGACGCCGAGGTCGGCCAGCGCAGGCAGTTCGGCCGCCGCGGCCTGCCACGTCCCGGCGCGCGTGAAGGTGCCGACGTGCATTTCGTAGACCACCTGGCCGCGCGGCTCGAGACCGGGCCACCTGGCGTCGGTCCACGCGAACGCGGCCGGGTCGATCAGTTCTGAAAACCCGGACGGCCCGTCGGGCTGAAAGCGCGACGCCAGGTCCGGCAGCGGCTCTCCGTCGTCGAGGCGGAAGGCGTACCGCGTGCCCGCTGCGACCGGAAGGCTCGCCTCGAAGAAGCCCGATTCCTCGCGGCGCAGCGGATGCCGCGGCCCGTCAGGCGCGTGGAGCTGGACCTCGACGGCCGAGCTGTCGGGAGCCCAGACGCGGAAGGTCGTCCCGCCGGTTCCGACGAGCGGTCCCGGGGCATGAGCACGTTCGTCGGACGGCACGGAAGTCGCCATAGGGGATCTTCCGAGCAAGAGCAGGGCCAGCGGACGTACCCGTCGTTCACGCACGCCGGTACGGCCAGCCCGAACGTCGGTGCGCGTCCGGCTGCCCCGCGACCGAGAAGGGGCAGCGCGCTACCGTCGTCCGAAGGTGAGGTGGCGTGCGCGGGCGACGAGCAGGGACAGGTCGGGGCGGGCGATGGTGTCGGCCGGCTGCAGTTGGCGGGCGCCGGCCGACGGCAACGCGTCCTCGGCCGTGTCGACAACCACTTCCCAGGGCGTGGCCGGCGACGGAGCGGGGGGCATGACGAACT
Source organism: Acidobacteriota bacterium (assembly GCA_003242705.1). Lineage (GTDB taxonomy): Bacteria > Acidobacteriota > Vicinamibacteria > Vicinamibacterales > SCN-69-37 > SCN-69-37. The sequence continues at coordinate 5,029 of QGVF01000085.1, read as the reverse complement.
CTGCCGGCTCGAGACCGGCGTGGAACAGGAAGCAGAAGATGTCGTCGAGCTCGTCGGCGCCCGATCGCGTCGTGCCTGGAGACACCGCGCCGTCGAGGACGAACATCACCGACCGCGCCTCGGCCTGCCAGTCGTGCGGCTGCATGATCTCGCCGTCGGGCCGATACCAGTGCGCCGGCGGCCGGTTGCCGGCACGCCCGCGCCGATCGTGCAGCCACCGCATGCGCCGCAGCACGGGGTGGGCCCGCCGCAGGCTGATCAGGTACGACACATATTGCAGCAGGCTCTGATCGGCGTTCGCCCAGTCGATCCAGCTGATCTCGTTGTCCTGGCAGTACGCGTTGTTGTTGCCGTGCTGCGTCCGGCCGAGCTCGTCGCCGTGCGAGAGCATGGGCGTGCCCTGGGAGAGGAGCAGCGTCGCGAGGAAGTTGCGCTGCTGCCGTCGACGGCGTGCGAGGATGACCTCGTCGTCGGTCGGGCCCTCGACGCCCAGGTTCCAGGAGCGGTTGTGGCTCTCGCCGTCCTGGTTGTCTTCGCCGTTGGCTTCGTTGTGCTTCTCGTTGTAGGCGACCAGATCGTGCAGCGTGAAGCCGTCGTGCGCCGTCACGAAGTTCACGCTCGCCGACGGCAGCCGTCCCCAGGCGAACAGGTCGGCGCTGCCCGTGAAGCGCGTGGCGAAGTCGCCGAGCGTGTCGGGCTGGCTGCGCCAGAAGTCGCGGACCGTGTCACGGTAGCGCCCGTTCCATTCCGCCCACGTGATCGGGAAGCCGCCCACCTGGTAGCCGCCGTCGCCGATGTCCCACGGCTCGGCGATCAACTTCACGTGCCGCAGCACCGGATCCTGGTGGACCGCAGCGAAGAATGGTGCCCACGCATCGAATGGTGTCGTCGTGCCGCGCCCGAGCGTCACGGCCAGGTCGAACCGGAAGCCGTCGACGTGCATCTCGGTGACCCAGTACCGGAGCGAATCGAGCACGAGGCGAAGCGTCTCGATGTGCCGCAGGTTCACGCTGTTGCCCGTGCCCGTGAAGTCCATGTAGAACTGCGGCGCGTCGGGCACCAGGTGGTAGCAGGCCGCATTGTCGATCCCCTTGAACGACAGCATCGGCCCCAGGTGATTGCCCTCGCCCGTGTGGTTATAGACGACGTCGAGAATCACCTCGAGGCCGGCGGCGTGCAGGGCCTTGACCATCGCCTTGAACTCGCCGACCGGATCCTCGCGGTTGGCCGCGTACTCCCCGTGCGGCGCGAAGAAGCCAATCGAGGCGTAGCCCCAGTAGTTGCGCAGGCCGCGATCGATCAGGTGGCCTTCGTGCACGAAGGCGTGCACCGGCAGCAGCTCGATGGCCGTCACGCCGAGCGCGCGGAAGTAGTCGATCATCACCGGGTGCCCGAGCCCGGCGTACGTCCCGCGGATCTCCTCGGGCAGGTCGCTGCGCCGGATCGTCATCCCCTTCACGTGCGCTTCGTAGATGACCGTGTCGCGCATCGGCGTGCGGGGCGGCCGGTCGTCGCCCCAGTCGAACGACGGATCGACGACGACCGATCGCGGCACGAAGGCGGCGCTGTCGGCTTCCGACGGCTCGTACTCGTTGCCCACGACGTAGGGCAGCGTGGCGGCGTCGGGCTTCAGCTCGCCCGTGATCCGGCGCGCGTACGGATCGAGCAGCAGCTTGGTGGGATTGCAGCGATGCCCGGCTTCGGGCGCCCACGGGCCGTGCACCCGGAAGCCGTACCGCGTGCCCGGCCCGACGCCGGGCACGTAGCCGTGCCAGACGTGCTGCGTGACGGCCGGCAGCTTGAAGTGCCGCTCGTGGCCGTCGTCGAACAGGGCGAGCTCGACGTCGGTGGCCACCGACGAGTAGATCGCGAAGTTGGTGCCCTCGCCGTCCCATGTCGCGCCGAGCGGTTCGGGCCGGCCCGGCGTGATGAGCCGGCTCGTGCCGACGGAGCGGCGGACGGCGTGATGTGTGCGCTTGTGCGCGGTGGGGCGGAACGGACGAGGCATCGGGTCAGTCCCGACATTACCACGGGCGTCATCCGCAACCCGGGACACGACCCGCGCGTCGATGGCCCTGTAGGACAATGGGGCACGAGCCATGCACACCGTCACCGCCGCCGTTGCGGCCATCCGCCTGCACCCGTCCGACAACGTTGTCGTGGCGCGCGAGCCGATCGCGCCCGGCAGCCAGGTCATCCCGGGCGACATCGTCGCCATCGAGCGTATTCCGGCCGGGCACAAGATGGCCGCCCGGGCGATTGCCGACGGCGAGCCGATCGTCCGTTACGGTGAGATCATCGGCTTCGCCCACGGCGGCATCGCGCCGGGCGCGCACGTCCACACGCACAACTGCCGGCTGCGCGAGTTCGCGCGGCAGTATGAGTTCGGCACGGCGCTGAAGACACTCGAGCCGCCTGCCGCTCCCGCCACGTTCAACGGGATCGTCCGGCCCGACGGGCGGATTGCGACGCGCAACTACATCGCCATCCTCTCGTCGGTCAACTGTTCGGCGACCGTCTCGCGATACATCGCCGATGCGTTCCGACGTCATCCCGCCACCGGCGACGGCCTGCTCGCCGACTACCCGAACATCGACGGCGTCGTCGCCCTGACGCACCGGACCGGCTGCGGCCAGGCCGCCGAGGGCGAGGGCATCGACGTGTTGCGGCGGACGATGGGGGGATTTGCCCGGCACCCGAACTTCGCGGCGACGTTCATGATCGGGCTCGGCTGCGAAACGAACCAGGTGAACGACATCATCACGACGCAGCGGCTGAAGATGGCGAAGACGCTGCAGGCGTTCACCATTCAGGAGACGGGCGGAACCCGGAAGACCGTCGAGCGCGGTATTGCGCAGATCAAAGAGCTGCTGCCCGACCTGAACCGGGTGACCCGCCAGCCGGTGCCCGCCTCCGAGCTCGTCGTCGCGCTGCAGTGCGGCGGATCGGACGGCTACTCCGGCATCACGGCGAATCCGGCGCTTGGCGTCGCGTCGGATCTGGTGGTGCGCCATGGCGGCACGGTGATCCTGTCGGAAACGCCCGAGACGTACGGCGCCGAGCACCTGCTGACGCGCCGCGCCGTCAGCCGCGAGGTCGGCGAGAAGCTGCTCGCGCTGTTCGACTGGTGGCGCGACTACTGCGCGCGCAACGGCGGCGAGTTCGACAACAATCCGAGCCCGGGCAACAAGCTCGGCGGCATCACGACGATTGTCGAGAAATCGCTCGGCGCGCTGGCCAAGGCGGGCAGCACGAATCTCGTCGACGTCCTGCGCTACGCCGAGCCGGTGCGGGCGAAAGGTTTCGTCTTCATGGATACGCCCGGCTACGACCCCGTGTCGGTGACGGGGCAGGTGGCCGGCGGCGCCAACCTCATCTGCTTCACGACCGGCCGCGGCTCGGTGTTCGGCGGGGTGCCTGCTCCGTCGCTGAAGCTGTCGACTACGACGCGGCTCTACGAGCGCATGCCGGAGGACATCGACCTCAACTGCGGCGGGATTGCCGACGGCACCGACACGATCGAGGCGTGCGGCGCGCGCATCTTCGAGGCGATGCTGCGCGTGGCATCGGGCGGGAAGACGAAGAGCGAGGTGCAGGGCTTCGGCGAAGCCGAGTTCGCGCCCTGGCAGATCGGCGCGGTGATGTGAGGCGGGCGCAGCGCGGGGGTTACCGCGCCGCGCCGACCGTCGACGAACCGGCGGTTCGCGAGGCGAGCGCCGCTTCGCGCTCGAGCACGGCCTGCTCGAACAGTTCGCGCACCTGAGGACTGGTGCGGAACTCGGCCAGAATCCGGCCGCGCCCGCTCGTCTGAATCTCGTGGATGACGTAGCCGAGCACGGTGGCCATCACCGTGCCCTCTTCCGAGCGCGTGTTCCGGAAGCGCTGCTCGAAGCGGCGCAGCACCGGGACGATCTCTTCCGTGTCCCAGGCCGTGAGCGGATAGTCGAGCGCCATGAAGTCGGCGAGCGCCTCGGCAAAGGCGCGAGGCGCGGGACGATGCCAGAAGGCGACGTCGGTGCCGAAGGCGTCGACCTGCTGCGGCAGGTAGAGCGTGGCCCGCGCCGGCACCTGACGCACGAGCGCCGGGTTGTAGCGCCGGATCTCGTCGACGCTCAGCCGCGTCCGGCGCTGGATCTCGGAGATCGGCAGGGCCCGCTTCGTGCGCATCGCGTGGATGCGCACCTGCTTCTGCGACTCCATGATCCGGCGCACGTTGAACATGTTGCCGAAGACCATCTCGGAGTAGTAGTAGGACCGCGGGCCGTACGTGCCGTAGACGTCGCGGTAACTGCGCGGCGCGATCGCGCGGATGTCGCGCGTGAACGCGGCGCCGAGCAGGTAGCGCTCGCGGACGTTCGAGCCGCCGAGCCGCTCACCGTTGCTGATGGTGCGGCCAACGTTCGTGCCGCCGGCGTGATGTTCGGACAGCGCCGGAATGTAGCTGCCGTACTTCGTGGCGAGTACCGTGAGATAGGCCGCGCAATACGGCACCTGCGTCGTCTGGTTGTAGCCTTCGATGACGTGGGGCGACAGGCGCTTGAGCATGTTCCAGTTGCCCATCAGCCACTGGCAGAAGCCGATGGCGCGCGCCTCGGAGCGGACCGTGCCGTTCAGGCCCGATTCGATCAGCCCCTGTGCGAGCCCCAGCTCGGCCGGCACACCGAACCGCTCGTAGATGCGTCCCCATTCCTCGAGGAAGCGACCGTAGCGCTCGGCGTTCGGGGCAACGAACAGGCCGCGCGTGGGATTGTGCACGACCGGACCGACGACCCGCTCGAGCAGCTGGGCCACCTGATCGCGCCGGTCGCCGAGGTTCTTCGACAGGTTCTGGCGCGCGAGCACCTTGCGGAGCGACGGATCGTCCCACACCCCTTCGCGCGTCCAGTCGCCGCGCGCGGGGAAGACGGCCAGCAGCCGGCCGTCGACCGCGCTGCCGAAGGCCACCGAGCCGTCCGGAATCCTGAAGACGTGCTGCCAGAACGCGTAGCCGGGCCGGTAGGCCTGCATGGCCAGCAGGTCTTCCTGGAAC
>QGVF01000084.1 GCA_003242705.1 Acidobacteriota bacterium | reverse complement strand
CGGTTGTAGGAGCGCGGGCGGGGGGGACCGCGCGGGGACCCCGGTCGCCCGAAGACAGCGCGCGTGCCGGGGTGTTTGCGCGCCTTGGGGCGGCCGGCATGGGCGCGTCGCTCGCCGCAGCCGTCGCCGCGCGGATGACCGACGCCGAGTGCCGCGGCGGCTCCGAGCGCGCCATCATCCGCGCGCTCACCGCCGAGCTCGAACCGCTGGCCGGCGCGCCGTCCGACTTCGAACGCTGTGAAGTCTTCGTCGGGCCGCCGGGCGTCGGCAAGACGACCACGATTGCGAAGATCGCCGCGCAGGAGCGCGTGCGGCGCCGCCGCTCGCTGAACCTGGTGTCGGCCGACGGCTTCCGCGCCGGCGCCATCGAGCAGCTGCGCGGCTACGCCGAGGTGCTGGCCGTGCCCTTCCGCGCCGCGCGTACCGCCGAGGATCTCCAGCAGGCGCTCGCACACGCGCGCCACCCCGTGCTCGTCGACACCGCCGGCCGCTCGGCGGCCGATGTCGACGAGGCGGGCATGCTCGACGTCATCTGCCGTCAGCGGCACGTCCGCACGCACCTCGTGCTGGCGGCCGACACGTCGCCGACGGCCGCGCGCCGCGTCTTCGATCGCTACGCGCACCTGCAGCCGTCGTGCGTGGTCATTACGCGCCTCGACGAGTGCGACTCGCTGACGCCGCTGCTCGGCGTCGTCCGCGACCAGGGGCTGCCCGTCTCGTTCCTGACCAACGGGCAGCGGATTCCCGAAGATCTCTGGCGCGCGACGCCCGCCAGTCTTGCCGCCGCGCTGCTGCGCGAGCCGGCCATGGAGGAATATTCGTGTCACTGACCGCGATCGACGGGCACCGGGCCCGCGCGACCAGGATTGCCGTGACGAGCGGCAAGGGCGGCGTCGGCAAGACGAGCCTCACGATCAATCTCGCCGTCGCGATGGCGCGTCTCGGCCACCGCGTCGGCATCCTCGACGCGGATTTTGCGCTGGGCAACATCGACGTGATGCTCGGCCTGACGCCCGAAGCGCACCTCGGCGCCGTGCTCGACGGCCTCTGCGGTGTCGCCGACATCACGCTCGAAGGCCCGTCGGGCGTCCGCATCATCCCGGCCGGCAGCGGCGTGCGCGCGCTGGCCGCGCTCGACGACGAGCGGTGGATGCGGCTGATTGCCGCGCTCGACGAGGCCGGCCGCGACCTCGACTTCCTGCTCATCGACACGGCGACCGGCATCAGCGACAACGTGCTCGACGTCATCAGGCTTGCCGACTACGCGCTCGTCGTGACGTCGTACGACCCGGCGGCCGTCGTCGATGCCTACGCGCTGATCAAGCTCGTGACGGCCGCCGATCGCGCCAAGCCGATCGGCGTCGTCGTCAACTCGGCGCGCAATCCGGAGGAGGGCGACATCGTCTTCCGCCAGATCTCGATGGCGACCGATCGGTTCCTCGGCCGCACGGTGCGCTACGACGGCCACGTGCTCGAGGACCGCCGCGTGCGCGACGCGGTGTGCGCGCAGGCGCCGCTGCTGCTTGCGTCGGAAGCGACCGGGCCCGCCACCGGCTGCATCCGGCGCGTGGCAACGCGCCTGCTGTCGGCGCGACCCGGTCCCGGCGGTCCCTGGCCGGCGCCGAAGCAGGTGGCCGGCACACCTGATCCCATGGAGGCTCCCCGATGCGCGTGACGGTTCCGGAGGCCGTGAATCCCGGCCAGCGCGATGCGCTCGTGATGGCGCACGTCGATCTGGTGAAGGCGATGGCGAGCCGGCTCGGTCGCCGGCTGCCGGCGCAGGTCGAGCTGTCGGAGCTCGTCAGCGTCGGCGTGCTCGGCCTGATCGAAGCCGCCAACCGCTACCAGCCGTCGCTTGGCGTGCCGTTCGACGCCTTCGCGCGGCGCCGTATCCACGGCGCGATGCTCGACGCGCTGCGCGGGCTCGACTGGGTGCCGCGCTCGCTGCGCAAGCTGCAGCGCGATCTCGACGGCGTGCTGTCGGGCCTGCGGCACACGCTCGGGCGCGAGCCGGAGGCGGAGGAGATTGCCGAGGCGCTCGGCGTGTCGACCGCGGAATACGAAGCGAAGCTCGATGAACTGCGCCTGGCCGAGGTGGCGGTCGTGCAGCCCTCGGGCACCGGCGACGATTCGGTCGAACGGCTCGATGTCGCGATTGATGAAGACGGCCCGTACCGGCAGCTCGAACGGCGTGAGCTGCGCGCGCGCCTGGCCGACGCCATCCGCCAGCTGCCCGAGCGCGAGCGGCTGATTCTCGCCATGTCCTACGAGCAGGAGATGACGCTGGCCGAGATCGGCCGCGTGATTGGCGTGGGCGAGTCACGCGTGTCGCAGCTGCGGACGCAGGCCGTGGCGCGGCTGCGCTCGATGCTGCGGGAGTGGCTCGAACCGCTGGGGACCCACTGATGAGCCGCATCCTGAGCCAGGACGAGATCGACGCGCTGCTGTCGGCCGCCATCGACAGCCCGCAGAGCCGCGACCGGGCGGACATGGGCCCGGCCGTGCCCTACAACTTCCGCCGGCCCGACCGCGTGTCGAAGGAGCAGATGCACTCGCTGCAGTTCCTGCACGAGCGCGCGGCGCGCAATCTGTCGACGTCGCTGTCGGCTTACCTGCGCACCACGATCCAGCTCTTGGTCGCCTCGGTCGAGCAGTTCACCTATCAGGAGTTCCTCGCGACGCTGGCCGACCCGACGGCGTACTACGCGCTGAATATCGCCCCGTACGACGAGCCGGGCGCCCTCGAGATCACGCCGGTCGTGGCGTTCGCGATGATCGACCGCCTGCTGGGCGGCCCCGGCCAGCCGCCCGAGTCGATACGCCCGCTCACTGAGATCGAGCAGAACGTCGTCGACGAAGTCGTGCTGATCGTGCTCGACGGGCTGGACGAGGCGTGGCGCACCGTCGCGAACCTGGTGTTCAGCATCCGCGGGCGCGAGACGCGGCCACGGATGCTGCAGGTGGCCGCACCCAACGAAATCGTCTGCGCGGTCGGCTTCGACCTCGTCGTGGGCGACGTGCGCGGCGCCATCAACCTGTGCCTTCCCATTCACGTGGTCGACGCGGTCGAAGGTGAGTACTCGAGCGCGCTCCAGCGGCAGAAGCGCGACCTGACGCCGACCGAGCGCGCCTGGCTCGCCGAGAACCTGGCGCGCGTGCCGCTGCCGGTCACGCCGCTGATTCGCACGCGCATGCGCGCGTCGGCCGTGCTCGGACTCGAGCCCGGTGAGGTCATTGCCACGCCGCTTGCCGCCGACGAGCCGCTCGAGGTGTTCGTCGGCACGATGAAGAAGATGACCGGCCGGCTGGCGGCCGAGCGCGGGCGGCTGATGGTCCAGATCGAGCAGCGCGAAGAGTGCGCTGCCGCAGGAGCAGGGACGTAAACGATGTCATCGACTTCCGACACGCTTGCACGCACGCTCCGTCGCGAGCTGCCCGCCGCCGTCGTCAAGGTGCTTGGCGGCACGGCGACGGCCATTGACGCACCGTCGCCCGACGGCGCCGGCTGGACGATCACGCTGCCGGTCAGCGGCGTCGCGTCGGGCCGGATCGGCATCTGGATCGATGCGGCTGCCGCGGCCGCCTGCGCGCGTCGGCTGCACCCGGAGATCACCGGGGAGCCCGACGCCGCTGCAGTGACGCAGACGCTCGAGGCGATCGGGCGCCAGGCGGCCATCGTGGTCGAAGGCACTCCCGAAGGCGCCGGTCTGCTTGCCGGCGAGCCGTCGGTCGAACAGGTCGCGGCGCCCGAAACGGGATCGTCGTTCGTCGTGCGGCTCGACGACGGCCTGCAGATTGGCGTGCGCCTGGTCGTGGCGGTCGGCGGAAGCACGGCCCTCGGCGCCGAGCGGCTGGCCGATTCGCGCCTCGATGCCGTGCTCGACGTCGACCTGCCGCTGGTCGTCCGTTTCGGCCGCACGGTCATGCCGCTGCGCAACGTGGCTGAGCTCAGTCCCGGCTCGGTCGTCGACATGGGCCGCACGCCCGACGAGCCGGTCGAGCTGCTCGTCGGCGATCGGCTGATTGCCCGCGGCGAGGTCGTGATCGTGGGCGGCAACTACGGCGTGCGCATCACCGAGCTGACCGGCAGCCACCGTGCAAACGAGAAGGAGGTACGACCGTGACGGAACTTGCCCTGGAGACACGGGCGTTGATCGGTATCGGCATCGCGGTCGGTGCGCTGCTGCTGGTCCAGACCGTACTCGTGCTGTGGGCGTCGCGACGGCTCGACGAGCTGTCACTGCTGCGCGAACGGATCAGCCGTCTGGCCGACGGCCTCGCGCTGCTGACCGACACGACTGAAGCCGGGCTGGCGACGATGGCCCGCGAGCTGCAGCAGTCGACGGCGCGTCCCGCGCCCCGCACGACGACGCGCGGCGCGGTCAGTCGGCGCGTGGCGGCCGCGGCCAGGCGGGGTGAACCGCTGTCGGCCATCGCCGGTCGCGAGGCGCTCTCGGAAAGCGAGGTGCGCCTGCACCTGCAGATCGCCGAGGCAAGGCGTCGCCAGCGGGCCGCCGACGCCGAGGCCAAAGGCTGACGGGAGGACACCATGGCGGGGAGCCACTACATCGCCCTGAGCGGACTGCGGGCGCGGGCCGACGAGCTCGATCGCATTGCCGCCGACATCGCCAACATCGGCACGGCCGGCTACAAGGGCGAGCGCCAGGCGCGCGTGGCTGCCGAGCGTGGGGCGTTCGACGCCCGGCTCGACTCGGCCATCGACACGACACTCGCCGAGGTGCGCCTCGACATGACCGACGGCGCCCTGGCGCCGACCGGGCGCGCGCTCGACCTGGCCATCGATGGCGAGGGCTTCTTCGTGATCGAGACGCCGGGCGGCGACCGCTACACGCGCAACGGCCACTTCACCCTCGACGCGGGCCGCCGCCTGGTGACCGAGGACGGGCACCCGGTGAAGGGCGTCGACGGTCCGATCGTGCTCGCCGACCCGGAGGGCGAGATCACGGTCGACGCCGACGGTGCCGTCTGGAACGGCGTGACGAAGGCCGGGCAGATCGCCATCGTGCGATTCGACGATCCGACGCGGCTCGTGCGCGAGCAGGGCACGCTGTTCGCCGCCGGCGGCCAGGAGCCGCTCGCGACGGCCTCGCCGGTCGTCCGCGCCGGATCGCTCGAGCAGTCAAACGTGTCGATCGCCGAGCGCATTGCGGCCATCACGAGCGTCTCGCGCGGATTCGAGGCGCTGCAGCGCGCGATCTCGCTCGTCATGAACGACGTCGACGGCCGCGCCATCGAACAGCTGGGACGACGGGGATGAGACGGGCGGCGCCGGCGGGCTGATCGCCGGCGACCGTGCCAGGGAGGCAGGAGATGATTCGCGCCCTCTACACCGCAGCCACGGGAATGAACGCGCAGCAGACGAACATCGACAACGTGGCGCACAACCTCGCGAACGTGAACACGGTCGGCTTCAAGAAGAGCCGGGTCGAGTTCGAGGATCTCGTCTACCAGGAGATCCGCACGGCGGGTGCCCAGGCGAGCGCCACGACCGAGGCGCCGATCGGCCTCGAGGTGGGACTCGGCACGCGCGCCGTCGCCACGTCGCGGAACTTCAGCGCGGGGAACCTGCGCAACACGAACGCTCCGCTCGACCTGGCCATCCAGGGCGCCGGATTCTTTCAGGTGACGCTGCCCGACGGCACGCTGGCCTACACGCGCGCGGGCAACTTCCACCTCGATGGCCAGGGCCTGATCGTGACGAACGAAGGCTACGCGATCGAGCCGCAGATCACGATCCCGCCCGATGCCACCACGGTCAGCATCTCGCGCGACGGCGTCGTGTCGGCCCTGATTGCCGGCCAGACCGCCGCCGAGCAGCTCGGCACGATCGAGCTCGCTCACTTCGCCAACCCCGCCGGACTGCGGCCGCTCGGCGGAAACCTCTTCGCGGCGACGACCGCATCGGGCGAGCCGGAAGTCGGTGCCCCGGGCATCGACGGGCGCGGCACGCTCGCGCAGGGCTTCCTCGAAGACTCGAACGTGAGCGTCGTCGAGGAGATGGTCAACATGATCCTGGGACAGCGGGCCTACGAGGCGAACTCGCGCGTCGTGCGCGCGGCCGACGAGATGCTGTCGCAGGTGAACAACCTGGCGCGGTGACGGTCGTGGGACGCCGCCTGATGCCGTTGATCGCCGCCGCGCTCGTCGGAGCGACCGTCGTACCCGCATCGGCACAGCCGTCGACGATGCCGGCCGTCGAGGCGATCCGTCGCGCGATCGTCGAGCGCATGGGCGACGTCGAGGTGAACGTGCGGGAGGTGGCGTTGCCCGATGGAGCGCCGGAGGATTACGTCGCGGCGGTCCCGGATCCGGGCGCCCGTCTGGGTCGGCCGATCCGCGTCACGCTCGTGCCGGCAACCGGACGCCGGCTGCGCGCCACGGCCACGCTCGAGGTGCGCGGGACGACGGTCGTGGCCGCGCGCGACCTGGCGCGCGGTGCGACGCTCGAAGCTGCCGACGTGGAGTGCGTCGAGGGCGTGCTCGTCGACGTGCCGATCCGGCGGCTGCCGACCGGTGAACAGGCGATCGGCAGTCGCGTCCTGCGGCCGGTGCCGGCCGGCGGGGTGCTCGGGCCGGGCAGTCTCGTGCTTCGCCGTGCGGTCGAGCCCGGTGACCGCGTGACGGCCATCGCCATCGCCGGTGCCGTGCAGGTGAGCGCCGAGCTCGAGGCGGCCGATGGCGGTGATCCCGGCGACGTGATTCGGGTGGTCAATCGCGAGACCCGCCGCAGCCTGCGCGGCCGGGTGATCGGCGACGGAACGGTCGAGGTGGGATATGCGCGCTGAGCTTCTGACACGGGCGACGTCGATGCTGCTGTTCGTGCTGCTTGGGGTCACGCCCGCCGCGGCGCAGGGCGTCGACTACGAAGATCTGTTCTCGCAGTACCTGGAATCGGCGCGCGCCGACGTCGGCAACCGGCCGCTCTGGATGGCCGACCTGACGGGCGACCTGCGCGCGCGTCACGTCAACGATCTCGTCACGATTCGCGTCGTCGAGACGCTCAGCGCGTCGGGCTCGGCCGGATCGAACGTCGGCAAGAACGGCAGCGCGAGCGCGTCGTTTCCGGGACGGATCGGCAGCGAGCTGTCGCGCATTCTCCCGATGTCGACGGCGACCGACTTCAAGGGATCGGGCGGCACCAGCCGCACGACGGAGCTGTTCGCCACGCTGACCGCGCGCGTGACCGAAGTGCTGCCCAACGGCGATCTGGTCGTCGAAGGGGTGCGCGAAGTCGACATCAACGGCGACCGCAGTCTCGTCGTGCTCTCGGGCGTGGTGCGGACGACCGACATTCAGCCGGGCAACGTGATCCTGTCGACGCAGGTCGGGCAGCTGCGCATCCGATCGCTCAGCGCCGGCCTCATCCGCGACAGCCTGACGCCCGGCTGGCTGATCCGTGTGCTCAACAAGATTTTCTGACCGTTGATGGGCAGGCTGCGTATGCAGAGACACAGATCGATCCGGCTGGCGGCGCGCCTCACCGTGCTGATGGTGATGGCAGCGCTCGTGTGGCCGTCGGCGGTGCGCGCCGACGAGGTGCGGCTGAAGGACGTGGTCACGCTGCAGGGCGTCGGTCCCATGCCGCTCATGGGCTACGGCCTGGTCGTCGGCCTGAACAAGACCGGTGATCGCCGGCAGACGCTCTTCTCGGCGCAGTCGCTGGCCAACATGCTCGCGCGCTTCGGCCTCGTCGTTCCGGCCGAGCAGATGAAGGTGGAGAACGTGGCCGCCGTGCTGGTGACCGCCGAGCTCTCGCCGTACCAGCGTACCGGTGCGCGCATCGACGTCGTGGCGTCGTCAATCGGTGATGCGCGGAGCCTGCAGGGCGGGACGCTGCTGCCGACGCCACTGCGCGGGCCCGACGGTGAGGTCGTCGCGCTGGCGCAGGGGCCGCTGTCGATCGGGGGCTTCGGCGGTGGATCCGGCGGTTCGCGCGTGCAGGTCAACCACCTCACGGTCGGACGCGTGCCGAACGGCGCCATCGTCCAGTCGGCCCCGGCGCCGCAGGCAGCCGTAGTCGATCGCGTGACGTTCGCGCTGCGCGAGCCCGACTTCGTCACCGCGGCCCGGGTGGCGCGCGTCATCAACACGTTCCTGGGGGCCGACGCGGCGCAGGCGCTCGACGCCGGCAGCGTCCTGCTGAACGTGCCAGCCGAGTACCGCAGTGCCGTGCCCGCGCTGATGGCGCAGCTCGAGGCGCTGCCGATCGAAACCGACGTCGCGGCGCGTGTCGTGATCAACGAGCGCACGGGAACGGTCGTGGTCGGGGGCAACGTGCGGCTGGGCCCGGCCGCCGTCGCGCACGGGAACCTGTCGGTCCGCATCACCACGCGATACGACGTCAGCCAGCCGGCACCGTTCTCCGGCGGCCAGACCGTCGTGGTTCCCGAGACCGATGTCGAGGTGCGCGAGAGCTCGGCGCGGCTCGTCACGCTCAGCGAGGGCACGACACTCGACGAGGTGGCCGGTGCACTGAACATGCTCGGCGCGTCGCCGCGCGACATCATCGCCATCATGCAGGCGCTGAAGGCGGCCGGCGCACTCAAGGCCGATCTGGTGATCCTCTGAGGTACGAGGAAGAGGCTGAGCGATGCATGGCATGAATCGTCCCGAGCTGCTGACGCCGTCGACGCCGGTCGAGGCGCCGGGCGGGTCGTCGGCGTCGACCGGGCGCGCCGAGGCGCTCCGTCTGCTCGCGGCGCAGTTCGAGGCGGTGCTGCTGTCGCAGATGCTCTCGGCCATGCGGACGTCGGTCTTCGGCGATGAAGAGAGCTCGGGATTCGGCAGCGGGCCGCTGGCCGACGCGCTGTACACCGAGCTCAGCCTGGCGCTGAGCCGTGCCGGTGGTCTGGGCATCGGCGACGCGCTGCTCGAACCGCTCATGAAGGCGACGGAAAGTGACGCGCCTCTTGACGCGCCGGGCGCTCCGGGGCCCGGCGCGCTCCCGGGCTGGCCGTCGTCGGCAGGACTGCCGTCCGCGATGCACCTGCCGGCTGCGATCGGGCTGACAACGGCCGCCGGACTGCCGGGCACTTCGTCGTCGACGAAGACGACGGCGTTCGACGCGGCCGCGGCGGTGGCGACAGCGGTGCCGCCGCGTGCAGCGCTGTTCGAGGGACGCCTGTCGTCGGCGTTCGGCTGGCGCGAGCACCCGGTGACCGGCGGGCTGAAGTTCCACTCGGGCGTCGACATTGCCATGCCCGAAGGCCGTGACGTCCCCGCGGCGCGCGCCGGCGAGGTGACGTTTGCCGGCGAGCAGGGCGGCTACGGGCTGACGGTGGTCATCGACCACGGCAACGGTGTGTCGACGAGGTACGCGCACCTGTCCGAGCTGCGCGTGAAAGAAGGAGAACGCGTCGCCGACGGGCAGACGATCGGGCTGTCGGGCGCAACCGGCCGGGTCACCGGGCCGCACCTGCACTTCGAGGTGCTCGAGCACGGTCGGCCGGTCGATCCGTCGGCCGGCATCGGGAGGCTCTATGCGTCCCGTTGAGCGCCAGGTGGAGTTCCCGATGGTCCCGGCGGGTATCGACGGCCCGTACGGGGGCCTCCGTACCGGTTCTTTGTCTAAAGACCTGAAGCCGACGGCCGATTACTCCCGCAGCGATGGACTTCGGCCCCCGGAAGCACGGGAGCGAAAGCGTCATGAAGGTCGATCCGCGGACAGAATCGACGCGGGGCGGGCCCGACGTCCCGCCGACCAGACCGACCGCCGGCAAGCCGCCGTCGGGCCGGCCCGTGCCGCCGCCCGGCGACGCCGTGAACCTGTCGGGGGCGCTTCGGCTGGCCGACGAGGCCGTGCGCGCCGCGGCGCTGTCGGGCGACGTGCGTCCGCATGCGGTCGACCGTGCGCGTCAACTGCTGGCGACGGGCGAGCTCGGCTCGGATCCCGAGGCGCTGGCCGACCGCATCATCGATTCGCTCCTCGAAACCCGTGACCCAGGCACCTGATGTCTTCGTCGCTCTCGTAGATGCCCTCGACGGCTTCGCCGCCGCGCTCGAGTCGGGGCGCGCCGAGGCCGTCCTTGCGGCCGGCGAGCCGCTGGCCGAAGCCGCGACGCGGCTGCGCGCCGAGGATCTGCCCGCGCTGGCGGCGCGCTCCGATGCCCGCCACCGTCTCGACGACATCCGCCTCCGCCTCGATCGCTGCCGCGCGCTGGGCGCGGTGTCCGCTGAACTGCTGAGCCTGATGGCACCGCCGGCCTACGGCCGCCGCGGCCTGCAGGCGCCCGCGCTGGTGCCGCCATCGACGCTCGCCTCGAAGGTGTGACGTGGCCGGACTTTTCGACAGCCTCTCGATCGCGCAATCGGGCCTGACGGCGGCGCGCATCGGGCTCGACGTGACGGGGCAGAACATTGCCAACGTCAACACGCCGGGCTACGCGCGTCGTGTCGTTTCCCAGGCCGAGCGCCACCCGCTCGAGCCGGGTGAGGCGGGGCGCGGCGTCGAGGTCGTCGAGATTCGCGCGCTGCGTGACGTGTACATCGAGGGACGCATCGCCCGCGAGCACGGCGGCGAACAGTACGATGCCGCGCTGCTCGACGGGCTCGAGACCGTCGAGTCGATCGTCGGCCTGCCCGGCAGCTCGCTCGACGCGCGCATCACGGCCTTCTTCGACGCCTTCTCGGAGCTGGCGTCCGACGTCACGTCGATGACCGCGCGCGACACGGCCGTCCGCGAGTCGCAGGCGCTGACGACCGAGTTCGCCGCCTTTGCCGCGCGGCTGGCCGAGCAGCGTCGCGTGGCCGATCACTCCATCCAGGACGCCGTCGCCGAACTGAACGATCTCGCGCAGTCGGTGGCGCGGCTCAACGGCCGGCTGCTGAGCGGCGGCGGTCATGATGCCGAGTCGCTGCGTGACGAGCGTGCCGTGCTTCTGAAGCGGATGGCCGGTCTGGCCGGTGTCACCGTGGTCGATCGCGGCGACGGGGCGGTCGACGTCACGCTGGGATCGGGGCATGCCCTGGTGGTTGGCGCCAACGCCTACACGATGGACATGGCCGCCGAGCCGCCGAACGGGTTCGTGTCGCTGACGATTGCCGACCACGACGTCACCGGGCAGATCGGCAGCGGCCGGCTGGGCGGATTGCTGCGGCTGCGCGACGACCTGCTGCCGGGCTACGAGGCACGCCTCGACCGCCTCGCCTGGGATCTGGCCGCGGCGGTCAACGCGCGCCACGCTGCCGGGTTCGATCTCGACGGCAACCCCGGTGGTCCGTTCTTCACGATGCCCGCGACGGTTGAAGGCGCGGCGGCGGCCCTCGAGGTGTCGGCGGCCATTGCTGCCGATCCCCGGCTGCTCGCTGCGGCCGGATCGCCGGCACCGGGCGACAACGAGGTGGCGCGCGCGATTGCCGCGCTGCGCGACGAGAAGGTGATCAACGGCGGCGCGGCCACCGCGACGCAGGCCTGGGCCGGACTCGTCTACCACGTCGGGTCGGACGTGCGCACGGCGGAATCCTCGCGGGAGACGCGCGAGCAGATCGTCCGGCAGCTCGAGCGGCTGCGCGATCAGCACTCGGCGGTCTCGCTCGACGAGGAGGCCGCGAACCTGATGCGCTACCAGCGGTCGTACGAGGCGAACGCCCGCTTCTTCACCGCGATCGTGGACACGCTCGACATTCTGATGAACATGGTGCGGCGATGAGAATCATCTACGACGTCCTCCGCGACGGGCTGTCGGCGGTCGAGACGGCCCATGCCCAGCTGGCGCGCGCACAGCAGCAGCTGTCGAGCGGCAAGCGCGTGTCGGGCGCAGGCGACGATCCGCTCGCCGTGCAGAACGCGATCGGCGAGCGGGCCTCGATTGGCGCCATCGACGCCTATACGAAGACGAACGAGGCCGCGTCGGCGCAGCTCGCGCTGGCCGACCACGTGCTCAACGGCATCTCCGACAAGCTCACATCGGTGCAGGTGGCGGCGCTCAGCGCGCGCGGTGACCACGTGCAGGACTCGGCCCGCTCGGCGGCCGCCGAGCGCATCCGCAGTCTTCGCGACGCCGTCCTGGCTGACTTCAACACGCGCTACCGCGGGACCTACCTGTTCGGCGGCACGCGCGTCGACCAGGCGCCGTACGCGAACGTCGGCGGCGTCTGGACCTACCAGGGCAACAGCGACGTCGTGCGTGTCGACGTCGATCGCGGCCGCCAGGTGTCGATCACGTTCGACGGCCGGCAGATCGCGCAGGGCAGCGACCCGACCGACCTGTTCACGGTGCTCGACGAACTTGCCGCGGCCGTCGAGACCGGCGACAGCGACGGCATCGAGGCGGGCATGGCCGCCGTCGAGCGCGCGTTCGCCCGGACGCAGCGCGCCATCGGCGCGCTCGGCGCCGACGAGCAGAGCATCGACGAGGCGACCTTCCGCCTTGCCTCGATGAAGCGCGCGGCCGAAACGCGCCGGGCGAGCCTCGAGGATGCCGACCTGGTCGAGGCGGCCACCCGCATGAGCCAGGCCGATACGGCCTACCGTGCCGCGCTGGCTGCCGTGAGTACGGCCGAACGGCAGTCGCTGCTGGATTACCTGCGATGAGCGATTCGCTGCCCGTCGACGGTATCGTCACTTTCGCCGAAGGGCTCCCCGGCTTCGAGTCGCAGCGCGCGTTCGTCGTCGTGGCGTCGTCCGAGATGGCGCCGTTCACGATCCTGCGCGGCGTCGGGGCCGATGGTCCGTCGTTCGTCACAATCGATCCGCGCCTCGTCGATCCGGCCTATCCGACCACGCTCGACCGCGTCGATCTGGCGCGGCTCAAGGCGGCCGGCGACGAGCCGCTCCTGTGGCTCGCGATCATCGCAGCGCGCGAGGACGGCAGCTTCACGGCCAACCTGCGCGCCCCGGTCGTCATCAACCCCGGGGCGATGTGCGGTATTCAGATCGTGGCCGTCGAAAGCCCCTATCGGGTAGACCACCCGCTGCCGATGGTCTGAAGCGATGCTCGTCTTTACGCGCAGGGTCGACGAGGCCATCGTCATCGGCGATGGAATCGAGGTGAAGGTGCTCCGCGTGGGGCGCGACAGCGTCCGCATCGGGGTGAGCGCCGCGCCCGACGTTCCCGTCCATCGCCGCGAGGTGTACGATCAGATTCGCGCAGCAAACGCCGCCGCCGCAGCCGACCCCGCCGAACTTCCGGCGCTCGTGGCGCGGCTGCGCGCGCGGGTCGGCACCAGCGAATAGACACGGCCGCCCCGGGTGCGGCGCACGGACGATGGACGCAAGGGTGCGCACCGAGAACTGGGCCGGCAGCGATGCGGCGACGGTCAGGACGCTGGTCGAGCGCGAGATGCGGGCCTATCTCGACGAGCTCGGCTGGGATGTGTCGGGACCATGGGCCGTTGTCGATCCCGCGCGCCGGACGGGGCAGCTGCCCGGCCTCCTTGCGCGCGATCCGGTCGGCCGCCCGCTCGGCTGGACCGCCTACCTTGCTCTCGAAGGCCACCTGCAGGTGATGGCGATAGCGGCAGCCGACGCCGAGACGACGGCGGTGCTCGTCGACGGCATCCTGGCGGCGCCGCAGGTTCGCGACTGCCGATCCGTCATCGTGTGCGTCCGCGATGCCGCCGCGCCCCGCCTGCCCGACACCCTGACATCGCGGGGCTTCCGGGTGGAGGCCTACCGCTACCTCGTCAAACCGTTGACCGATGCCGACCGGCAGCAGGTGCCCGCCGCCATTGTCCAGCCGTGGAACGGACGACGGCACGCCATGGCGCTGCTGTGCGAACGGGCGTACCGCGACGCGCCGGGCGTCCGTGCGTTTGCGCCCGACGGCACGCTGGCACAGTGGCGCGCTTACGTCGACTCGCTCATCGACGGCAACGGGTGCGGCGAGTTCCTGCCGCACCTGAGCCGGGTCGTGGCGGGCGGCGTGGCCGGACGCCGGCTGCTGGCCGGCGCGATGCTGTCCGATCTCGGGACCGGGACCGTTCACCTGTCGCAGCTGGCCGTCGATCCATCGATCCGCCGGAAGGGGCTGGCGCGCGCGACGGTCACCGACGCGCTGGCCGAGGCGAGCCGCACATTCGTGCGGGCCTCGCTGCTCGTCTCATCGTCGAACGGTGCCGCCGCGCGCCTGTACGAGTCGATGGGCTTCCGCGACCACGCCAGCTTCGTCGTCGCGCAGCGGTACCGGGTGTAGGGTCATCTGCTGTACCTGGCCGCGTCCGGATCTGTACCTGTTCACACGCGTGCGTCTCTGGCATTGTGATCGGCGGAGGACGCATGATCCCGCTCGACATTGCCGTACTGCGGCGGCGTCTGGCCGTGACGCCCGTCACCCTTTCGCACCTTGTGGCGGAACTGCCCGACGAGGCCTTCGTGTTCCGGGAGGCGCCCGGCTGCTGGACGCTGACCGAGATCCTCTGCCACCTCAATGAAGGTGAACGCGAGAACTGGATTCCCCGCGTGCGCGTGATCCTGTCCGACGCGCCGGAGCGGCGCTTCACGCCGTTCGACCGTGAGGCGGGCGCGAAGCGCTATGCGGGCTGGACGGTGCCGGCGCTCCTCGACGAGTTCGCCCGCCTGCGGCGCGAAAGCCTGGACGCGCTCGACGCGCTCGACGTCCGTCCCGAGCAGCTGTCGCGCACGGCGCAGCACCCGCAGCTCGGCATCGTGACGCTCGAGCAGCTGCTGTCGACCTGGGTCACGCACGACCACGGACACCTCGCGCAGATCGCACGTGTGCTCACGCGCTGGTCGGGCCAGCGCGTCGGGCCCTGGCGCGAGTTCTTCAGCCTGCTGCGCAGCGATACGGCAGAGGCCCGGTAGCGGGACGTGCCGATGTCCCGCTCCGACGCCGGCGTGACCTTTCCTGTCACGTCGTAATCGATTGAATGGAAGGCACGGGCGCCGGTGCCGCCGCGACCAATCCGCGGGCGCCCGCCCCGCCGCTCACGCGTCCAGGACGGCGGCAAACCTCAGCCGCACATAGTCCGCCGTCCATCGTCCGTGGGCGTCGCAGAGCGCCGGGCGCAGCAGGGCAATCGTTTCGTCCATCGTTTTAGCGCGGTCGGCCGGCGGGAGCGCGTCGAAGAAGCGCCCGGCGAACGTCTCGAGCCAGCCGCGCATGCCGGTCGGCAGCGGCGTCGGGCGCGGAATGAGCGCGATCTCACGGACGCGGAATCCGGCGCGTTCGAGGCGCGCCGCATAGTCGTCCGGCGTCGGGCAGAACCATGGGTTCACGGCCGCCGCGTCGATCCCGCGGCGGGCAAGGACGGCCGTCAGCGCCGTCACTATCGCCGCGACATTGCCATGGCCGCCGAACTCGCCGACGAACCGACCGCCCGGCCGCAGCACCCGTCGCACCGACACGAGCACGTCGTCTGCTTCCCTGATCCAGTGCAGGACCGCGTTCGAGAGGACCGCGTCGAACGCGGCATCGAACGGCAGCGTCCGCGCGTCGGCCACGCACGCCGTGACGCCGCGTGCCCGTGCGGCCGCCACCATGGCCGGGCTGGCGTCGATGCCGATGACCTGCGCGCCG
>QGVF01000083.1 GCA_003242705.1 Acidobacteriota bacterium | reverse complement strand
GTATACCCGACTGCCGGCCCGTTCGCTTCCCAGCAAACCCGGGAAGTCGTCTCGGCTTACCTAGTTGATCGGGGTCCCGCCGCTGGCTGCCACCGGGTATGTGGGAGCAGTATCCGTATCGTTCTGGAAAATGGTCATGTTCGCGTCAACCGCGAACGAACGGGTACCAGTCGACCCGTGGTTCTGCGGCTCAGCAATGGCGTAGAAGTCGGCCGCGGTTGCCTGGATGTTGCAGTCCGGCGGACCCTCAGCCGCACCGCCGTCGGTGAGAGTGAGCTCATAGCCGCTCTTCAGAATCGGCGCCGGCGCGTTGAACTCAGCCGAAATGAAACCCTGGCTATTCGGTGCGCCAGGGGGCGGATCGGCCAGCTGGTCGTAGGTCGGAGCATACGCGCCATTGCCGCACGCCGCCGAGTACGACACCTGCGACGAGGTAGTGGTACGCAGCGATGCGATGGCCGACGACTCGTTGCCCGTCATGCGCGCCCGAAGCAGTCCGGGAACCGCGATCGCCGCGATGATGCTGATGATCGCCACGACGATCAGCAGCTCGATGAGGGTAAAACCCTGCTCTCCTCTCGACTTCATGTCCGTTTACTCCCTGTGTCGCTAACGAAAAAGTTGCCTCTCAGCAATCGGCAGCTGCCGGATTGCTTTCAGTCACGTTTTTCCGAGCTTTTCGTCGGCGCTCCATCCCTGGGTCGTACGCGCCGCCGACGGTCGAGCAACTCGGATGCCACTTCCAACGACCGGGAGACCTCCGGACGCAAGTGCTTGAATCATCAGATCTTAACACCCGCCAGTCGCCGCCGCCCGGTACTCCCCTGCCGTTCCACGCGCCCCGCCGCTGACATCTCTCGACGACGCCCGCACAGTTTTGACGCGCCGCCTCGACCCGCAGGCGGCCGAGACGCGCCTCGCACGCTCGCCACGTCTGCACGCTTCCGCACGACACCGGCCCCCCGCACCCGCCGACATCGGCGCTCTCCGGCGTAACGACGTGCACGGGACGACCGGCCATGCGGCCGGCCGCCCCTTACCTGGCCGGCTGCCGCCCCCTACGACAGCTGGCCGATCAGCTCGAACAGCGGCAGATACATCGAAATGACGATGCCGCCCACGACGACGCCGAGGAAGCAGATGAGGGCCGGCTCAAGGACGGTGAGCAGGCCCGCAATCGCCACGTCGACTTCGTCTTCGTAGAAGTCGGCAATCTTCGCGAGCATGGCGTCGAGGGCACCGGTGCTCTCGCCGGCGCCGATCATCTGCGTGACCATCGGCGGAAAGACGTTCGTCGCCTTGAGCGGCCCGGCAATCGATTCGCCCCGCTCGATACGCTGGCGCGCCTGCAGGATGGCCGTCTCGATGACGGCGTTGCCGGCCGTCTTCGCCGTGATGTCGAGACCATCCAGGATCGGCACGCCCGAGCTGAGCAGCGTGCCGAGCGTGCGGCAGAAGCGCGCAACGGCAATCTTCCGCAGGATCGGGCCGATGAGCGGCGCCCGCAGCAGCGTGCGATCCACCCGCATGCGCCCGGCCGGCGTCTGGTAATACCGCCGGAACATGAACCCCGCCAGGATGCCGCCCACGATCAGGAACGGCATCGCGAAGATCACCTGCTCACTCGCCCAGATGACAACGCGCGTGGGGAGCGGCAGCTGGGCACCCAGGCCCTCGAACAGCGACGAGAACGTGGGGACGACCTTCCACAGGATCACCAGCACCACGACGACCGCAATCGACATGACCACCGACGGGTAGATCATCGCGGACTTGACCTGGGCCGCCAGCTTGGCCTGCTTCTCGATGAAGATCGACAGCCGCTTGAGAATCGTGTCGAGAATGCCGCCCGCCTCGCCGGCCGCCACCATGTTGGTGTAGAGGGCGTCGAAGGCAAGGGGCCGCCGCGCCATCGCCTCGGCCAGCGCCGATCCGCTCTCGACGTCGACCTTCACCTTCTCGATCGCGCCGGCCAGCCGTTTGTCGGGCTCTTCCTTCGACAGCAGCTCGAGACACTGCACCAGCGGCAGACCGGCGTCGATCATCACCGAAAACTGCCGCGTGAAGATGGCCAGGCTCCTGGGCGCCACCCGCCGCTGGAAGCGCCCCTCCTTCCTGCGGGCCACCTCGAGCTTCGTCACCAGGATCTGCTCGCGCCGCAGCTGCTCCTGGAGCGCCTCCCGTGACTCCGCTTCGCGCTCTCCCTTGACGATCTGGCCGTTGCGCGTCCGGCCCACCCAGGCATACGTCGTCATCGGCTCACTCCAATCGGGCGACGCACCGCGCCGGCCATGGCCGGCGGCGGCGCGCCACGCTCGAGCATCGTGATCAGCTCATCGCGGTTGGGCGACGTCTTGAGCGCCTCGTCGCGGCTGATGATCCGCCGTTCCACCAGCCGCGCCAGCGACTGGTTCATCGTCTGCATCCCGTACTTTTCCTGGCCGGCCTGCATCGTGCCGTAGATCTGGTGCACCTTGTCGTCGCGGATGAGGTTGCGGATGGCCGGCGTCGCCACGAGAATTTCGAGCGCCGCCACACGCCCCGTGCCCGCCGCCTTCGGCAGCAGCGCCTGACAGACGATGCCCTCGAGGACGAGTGAGAGCTGGGTACGGACCTGCGCCTGCTGATGCGCCGGGAAGGCGTCGATGATGCGCGTGATCGTCTGCGCGGCCGAGTTGGTGTGCAGCGTCGCCATCGTGAGGTGGCCGGTCTCGGCCAGCTTCATGGCCGCTTCCATCGTTTCGAGGTCGCGCATCTCGCCGACGAGCACGACGTCGGGGTCCTCACGAAGGGCCGCGCGGAGCGCCAGCGTGAAGCTCTGCGTGTCGTGGTGCAGCTCGCGCTGGTTGACCAGCGCCTTCTTGTGCTGGTGCAGGTACTCGATCGGGTCCTCGATCGTGAGGATGTGCGCGGCGCGCGACTGATTGATGCGATCGATCATCGCCGCGAGCGTCGTCGACTTGCCCGAACCGGTCGGACCGGTGACGAGCACGAGGCCCCGCGGCCGATCGGCCAGCTCGGCAAGCACGGGCGGCAGGCCCAGCTCCTCGAGCGAGCGGATCTTCTCGGGAATGAGGCGATAGACGGCGCCCACGGCGCCCTTCTGGTGGAACACGTTGCACCGGAACCGCCCCACGCCGCGCAGCCCGAACGCCATGTCGAGCTCCCACGTCTCCTCGAGCTTCTTCTTCTGCGCGTCGGTCAGCACGCTGTAGCAGAGCGACTTGAGCGTCTCGGGGGTGAGCACGGGCAGATCGAGCCGCTTCAGCTGACCGTCGACACGGACGGCAGGTGGCGAGCCGATCGACAGGTGCAGGTCGGACCCTCCGAGCTCGAGCGTTGCTTTCAGCAGATCAGGCAGATTCATGTGTCCTCGCCATCACCGCACCGGCCCCGGGGACCGGCGCCCTCACATCGTTTCCCTGACGACTTCCTCCAGCGACGTCACGCCCTGGCGCACCTTCTCGAGGCCGCTCTGTCGGAGCGTCAGCATGCCTTCCTCCATCGCCACCTGCTTCAGCTCGGCGGTGGGCGCCCCGGTCACGATCAGCTCGCGAAGGCGATCGCTGATTTCCATGACCTCGAACACGCCGACGCGCCCCTTGTAGCCCGACCCGTTGCAGCGATCGCAGCCGCGGCCGCGCATCGCCTGCACGCCGGCCGCCTGCTCCGGCGGAAAGCCCGCCTCGACGAGCTCGGCGACGCTGACCGACGCCGGCTCCCTGCAGTTCGTGCAGATGCGGCGCACGAGGCGCTGCGCCGCAATGAGGTTCACCGAGCTGGCCACGAGGAACGACTCGATGCCCATGTTGACGAGCCGGTTGATGCTGCTCGGCGCGTCGTTGGTGTGCAGCGTCGACAGCACGAGGTGGCCGGTGAGCGCGGCCTTGACCGCAATCGACGCCGTCTCGCTGTCGCGGATCTCGCCGACGAGGATGACGTTCGGGTCCTGCCGCAGGAACGACCGCAGGACGGCCGCGAACGTCAGGCCGATGTTCTCGCGCACCGGCACCTGGTTGACACCGGCCAGGTTGAACTCGACCGGATCCTCGGCGGTCATGATGTTGACGTGCGGGTCGTTGATCTGGGCCAGCGACGAGTAGAGCGTGTTCGTCTTGCCGCTGCCGGTGGGACCGGTCACGAGCACCATGCCCCACGGCTTGCGGATGGCCCGCATGAAGCGATCGAGCGCGTCGGGCTCGAAGCCGAGCTTCGTCATGTCGAGCTTCAGCCCCTCGGGGTCGAGCAGGCGGAGCACGACCTTCTCGCCGAAGAGCGTCGGCAGCACCGACACGCGGAAGTCGATGTCGCGCGTCCGGCCCCGATCGACGAAGCGCGCCTTGATGCGCCCGTCCTGCGGCAGCCGCTTTTCGGCGATGTCGAGCCGGGCCATGATCTTGACGCGCGAGATGATCGGGTCGCGGAACTTGATCGCCGGCGTCATCACCGTCTGCAGCTGCCCGTCGATGCGGAAGCGGATCCGCATGTCCTTCTCGTACGGCTCGATGTGGATGTCGCTGGCCCCCTTCTGGATGGCCGAGAGCATGAGCGCGTTGACGAGCTTGATGATGGGCGCTTCGCCGCCCTGCTTCTCGAGCGTCGCCGCGTCGATTTCCTCGGCGTCGGCCACGACCTCGATGTTGTCGTCGTGCGTGCCGAGCTCCTCGAGCGCGCGCGTGGCCAGGTCGGCCGCCTTGACCGACGGTCCCGCTTCGATGCCCTGCCGGCCGTTGCCGTAGTAGCGCGCAATCGCCTCGCGAATCGCGCTCTCGGAAGCCACCACCGGCTCGACGTGCAGCCCCGTCATGAACTTCACGTCGTCCATGGCGAAGACGTTGGTGGGATCGGCCATCGCCAGCGTGAGCGTGGTCCCCGATCGGCCGACGGGCAGGACGTTGTACTTGGTGGCGCTCTCGGCGGGAACGAGGCGGACGATCGCGGGATCGAGATCGAACTCGCGCAGGTTGATGGCGGGAACGCCACAGTGACGACTCACCACCGTCGTGATGTCGTCCTCGGTGAGGATGCCGAGGCTGACCAGACTGGTACTGAGCCGTCCTCCGTGCTGGCGCTGGTGGTTCAGCGCTTCCTGGAGCTGGACGGGTGTAATGCGCTTTTCGCGCAGCAGCAGTTCACCAAGACGGACGGCCATGTTGCCTGTGCGAACACGGCCGCCCCGGCTCCCTGCGGACTAGAACCCGGCACGCAGCGCGACGCCGAACTCCTGGCCGTCGCCCCCGTGCCCGCGGCTGTAGTGCCCGTCGAGCCAGAGCCCGGTGCGAACGGCCACACTGCCGCCGACCGCACCGACGCGCTGCCCGGAACGGGCCAGGTTCCAGCGGACGCCCGAGCGGACCTTCACACGCGATCCGAGCCCGAGCTCGCCGCCGGCCGCAAACATCCGGCGAGGGTCGCCCATCAGGTCGACCGTATTCAGGTCGACGTCCATAGCAAGGGTCACGCCATCGGCAGGACGCACCGACAGGCCCGCTCGGACCTGTCGCGGCAACGACGTTGCGTTTTCTGCATTTTCGCGAAAAACCGGCGATCGCAGGTTCTTCACCACCACCGCCGCACGCGCGAGCCGGCTCATCGCCATCAGCCCCAGATCGAAATCGACCGTCGTCCGCGCGTCGGCGTCGAGGTCGGTAATCCGGTCGAAGGCGTCACCGGCTGTCGGCTCACCGACACCGGTCGAAGCCAGCCGTCCCCGCATGAACTTGACGGTCGAACCCAGCACGACCTGCGGCAGCAGCGACTGGAGCACGGTCACCCCGAGCTGCGACACCCGCAGCGACTGACCGCGCAGACCGTCGCTGCCCTCTTCGATCCACGCGTGGCTGAAGCCGCCATAGGAGAGCCCGAGCGGCCACGTCCCGAGGCTCGTCAGACTCGTCCGTGCGCGCGACTGCCCCGCAGCCGGCGCCAGGTCGTCATTACCAAGCTGAAATAGATGCCACCCGATTGTCACTCCCGCCGGCTGCGCCGCCGCCAGCCCCGCCGGGTTCCAGTGCACCGCCGTCGCGTCGTCGGCCACGGCCACGAATGCGCCGCCCATGCCGAGCGCCCGCTCTCCCGCCACCTCGAACAGGACCTGCGCCGACGCCGGTCGCCCTCCCGCGACCACGAGGATCAGCAGCGCCAGCCAGAGACGAAATCCGCCACCTGCCATGCGCACGAGAGTATCAGGCCGCCGGTCTCCCCAGGCGACGTCGCGAGGGCGGTTGACCAGGGCCTCCCCGGCCGGTCATGCTAACGGGACATTCACCCACCGCGACCGGCGACCGAGCGTCGCCGTCCGGCGGGCGCCCCGGTGCCAGCGCCAGAACCGGCAGGTGTCCGGTCCCCGTCCGACCGACCGCAGGGAACGTCTGTCCGGCTAACTGCGTAGAGGGAACAGCGACCCGGCACCAGTCTCCCGTGACCACCTCTTGACCTGGACCGACCCATGACCGAGACAGCGACTCAGACGTCTCCCGGCCTGTTCGCGCGCGCCATCGGCATCATCGTGTCGCCCGGATCCACCTTTCAGGCCATCGTCACGGCCCCGCGGCCGTTCGGCATCCTGTTCGTCGTGTGCGTGGCGCTCGCCATCGCGACCGCCATTCCGTTTCTGACCGAGGCCGGCCAGCAGGCCATGCTCGACGTGCAGGTCCGGTCCATCGAACAGTTCACCGGCCAGCCCGTGTCGAACGAGCAGTACGTCCAGATGCAGCAGGGCATCCGGATGGGGGCCATCTTCGGTACGGTCGGCATCTTCATCATGGTGCCGGTCATCACCCTGCTCACGACCGCCCTCTACTGGGCCCTGTTCAACCTGGCGTTCGGCGGCACCGCAACCTTCATGCAGGTGCTCGGCGTAACCGCGCACGCGTCGGTGATCTCGGCGCTGGGCGCGCTGCTCGGTGCCGCGGTACAGGTCGCCACCGGCACGTACAGCCAGAGCGGCCCCTTCAACCTCGGCCCGCTCGCGGTCGGCCTCGCGCCGACCCATCCACTGGCCCTGCTGCTCGGCGGCCTGACCGTCTTCAGCGTGTGGCAGGCGGTGGTCAACGGCATCGGGCTGGCCGTGCTGTACCGGCGCCCGGCCACCGGCATCGTGATTGTCACCCTCGTCGTCCTGATCGCGATTACGGCGGTGTTCACCGTCGGGCCGGCCCTGATCTTCGGCAGGTAACTCGATGACTCGTAAACGGATCCTGATCGCCCTCCTGATCGTTGCCGCCCTGGCCGTCGTCGCCTGGGCGAACTTCGGACGCCGCGAGCCGGCCGTCCAGGTCACCACCGAACGCGTCGGCCGCCGCAATCTCGAGGCGATCGTGTCGGCCAGCGGCAAGGTGCAGCCGGCCCGCTCGGTCGACATCAGCGCCGAGACGATGGGACGGATCGTGTCGCTGTCCGTCGTCGAAGGCCAGCAGATCAAGGCGGGAGATCCGCTGCTCGAAATCGATCCCCGCACGCTCGAGACGACCGTGCGCACGCGCGAGGCCATGCTCGAGGCCGCGCGCGTCCAGCTCGCCCAGAGCCGGATTCAGGTCGAGAACTCCCGCATCGCCCTGCAGCAGGCCCTCGATGCGCTCAAGCGCGCCGAAGGCCTCTGGGAAGCGGGCCTGCTCGCACGCGAGCAGCTCGAAACCGCCCAGAACACGGCCAAGATGCGCGAGACCGACCTGCGCGTCGCCGAGCAGTCGGTCGCCGCGCAGGAGCAGCGCATCCGCCAGGAGGAAGCCAGCCTCGAAAGCGCCCGGCACGACCTGAGCAAGGTCCGGATGGTCTCGCCGATCGACGGCATCGTCACGCGCCTGAACGTCGAGCTCGGCGAGACGGCCGTCGTCGGCACGATGAACAACCCAGGCACCGTGCTGCTCTCGATCGCCGACATGAGCGTGATCGAGACCGAGATCGAGGTCGACGAGACCGACATCCCGTTCATCCGGATCGGCCAGCCGGCACGCATCACGATCGACGCGCTGCCCAATCAGACGTTCCGGGGACGCGTCACCGAGGTCGGCAACAGCCCCATCCAGACGACCGGCCAGGCGCAGACCCAGCGCGCGACGAACTTCATGGTGGTCGTGACGCTCGAGGACGAGGTGCCCGACGTGCGCCCCGGCTTCACGTGCACGGCCGAAATCACGACCGCCACGCGCGCCGACGTCCTTGCCGTCCCGATTCAGGCGATGACCGTCCGCGAGCTGATCGTCGACGCCGAAGGGAACATCGTCCCGATGCCGCGGCCCGAAGGCCGTCGCGGCCCGGCAGCGCCCCCCGAGCCCGGCCCGGGCCAGTCGCGCCGCGAGTTCGAGGGCGTGTTCGTCGTCCGCGAAGGCCGCGCCGTGTTCGTTCCGGTGTCCACCGGCATCGCCGGCGAACGCCACTTCGAGGTCCTCTCGGGCCTCGAGGAAGGCGACGAGGTCATCACGGGCCCGTTCGCCTCGGTGCGTGAGCTGCGCGACGGCGACCCGGTCACCGTCACGGCTTCTCCCATCGTCCGCTGATGCAGCAGTTCCTCGAGGCGGTCGGGATTGCGCTGCAGGCCATCTGGGCCAACAAGCTGCGCTCGTTCCTGACGGTCATCGGCAACGTCGTCGCCGTGACGTCGATCATTGCCGTCGTCTCGCTCGTGCAGGGCCTGAACGCCGCCGTCGAAGAGGAAATCCAGTCGCAGTTTGCGGCCGACTCGTTCTCGGTGCAGCGACGTCCGCTCACGCTGACCGACGAAGAGGACCTGCGGGCCGCCGGCAACCCGCGCATCTCGTTCGAGGACGCCGCCGCGATCCGCGAGTTCGGCACGACCGTCGGCATGGTCATGGCCGAGAGCCAGGCCTCGGCCGAGGTGAAATACCGGAACGAGACGCTCGAGAACGTCCAGATCCGCGGCGTCACCCGCGAATACAATGATCTGCCCTCGACGCGGATCGAGCGCGGCCGCACGATCACCGCCTCGGAGTTCGACAACGGCCGCGCGGTGGCCATCATCGGGTACGACGCGGCCGACCGGCTCTTCGGCCAGATCGATCCGCTGGGGAAGACGATCATCGTCGGCGGCATGCACGTGCGCGTGGTCGGTGTGGCGCCAAAGCGCGGCTCACTGCTCGGCATCTCCCAGGACGAATGGGTGCTCATGCCGCTCGGCGCCTTCCAGCGCCTGTTCGGCGCGCGCCCGTCGCTGCAGCTGACGGTGCGCCCCACGCGCCCCGAACTGCTGGAAACGGCGATGGACGAGGCGCGCGTCGCCCTCCGCGTCGAGCGCCGGCTGCGGCCGTCCGAGCCGGACAACTTCGGGATCCTGACGGCCGACACGTTCCTGAGCCTCTACAACCAGGCTACAGCCGGCATCTTCGCCATCCTCATCGGCGTCGTGTCGCTCTCGCTCGTCGTCGGCGGCATCGTCATCATGAACATCATGCTGATGGTCGTGAGCGAGCGGACGCGCGAGATCGGCCTGCGCAAGTCGCTCGGCGCCCGGCGGCGCGACATCATGTGGCAGATCCTGACCGAGTCGATCACGCTGTCGACCTTCGGCGGCATCTGCGGGACGCTGCTCGGCTTCGTCTTCGCCTGGGCCATCAGCCAGGTGAGCCCGCTGCCCGCCATCATCGAGCCGTGGTCGGTGGCGCTCGGTATCTCGATCACGGCGCTGGTCGGCCTCGGATTCGGCCTCTACCCGGCGATGCGCGCCGCCGCGCTCGATCCGATCGAAGCGCTCAGGAGGGAATAGCCGTGCGGTGGAGCCTCTTCGGCGAAATCCTCCGGATGTCGTGGGACACGGTCCGCGAGAACAAGCTGCGGTCGTTCCTGACCGTGCTCGGCATCGTCATCGGCATCACGTCGATCGTCGGGATGACGGCCATGGTCCGCGGCTTCGACCAGTCGATCCGCGACATGTTCCGGTCGCTCGGCCCGAACACGGTGTATCTGACGAAGATGTCGATCGTCAGCTTCTCGTCGGGTGCCGAGTTCCGCGACCTGATCATGCGGCCGAACATCACGGCCAACGACGCCGAGGCGATCGCGCGTCAGGCGCCGTCGATCCAGTACGTGGACATCATGCTCGGCGAGGGGCCGAGCGGGCAGGCCGAACGTCTCTACTACGGCAACCAGCGGACCAAGCCGATGGCCGTCATCGGTGGCGGCGCCAACTGGCAGAACGCGCTGCAACTGCAGATCGAGAGCGGCCGCTTCTTCACGACCGGCGAGGTGGAGCGCCGCAGCCGCGTGGCCGTGCTCGGCCAGGCGCCGGCCGAGGCGCTCTTCCCCAACGTCGACCCGATCGGCAAGAACATCCGGATCGGCTTCGAGCAGTTCACCGTGATCGGCGTCTTCGCCAGGCGGCCCAGCCCGGGCGGCTTCAACGTCGGCGCCGACGACTTCGTGCTCATCCCCTACACCACGTTCGCCCGGCAGTACGGCGTGCGCATCAACGACGAAGGCCGCGGATCGATGACCGGCGCGATGGTCGCCGCCGTGCCGCGCGAGGGCGTGACGATCGAACAGGCCATCGCCGAGGTCGAGGCGATCATGCGCACGCGGCACGGGCTCCGCGTCGATCAGCCGAACGACTTCGACATCGTCACGCAGGACGCGTTCCTGAACCTGTGGGAGCAGATCAGCCGCGCCACGTTCCTCGCGCTCGTCGTGCTGTCGTCGATCGCGCTGATGGTCGGCGGCATCGGCGTCATGAGCATCATGACGATCAGCGTCACCGAGCGGACGCGCGAGATCGGCGTCCGCAAGGCGCTCGGCGCCCGGCGCGTGGAGATCCTGTGGCAGTTCCTGCTCGAGGCGGTTTTCCTCACGTCGGCCGGCGGCCTGCTCGGCATCGGCCTCGGATCGCTCATCGGGTTTGCCGTACACCTGCTCACCGGGTTCCCCGTCTCGCTGCCGTGGTGGGCGTTCGCCATCGGCATCGGCTTCTCGGCGAGCGTCGGCATCTTCTTCGGCATGATCCCGGCCATCCGCGCCTCGCGCCTCGATCCGATCGAAGCGCTCCGCTACGAATAGCGTCGGCCTCTGTCGCCGCGGAACCGCGCGCCGGGGACGGCACGCGGCTGTCAGTCGATCCGATCGGACAGCAGGCCGACGGCCAGCGCGTACGAGTGTGAGCAGTTGTAGTCGAGCAGCGCGAGGTAGTTCCGGTAGACGAGGAAGGACCGGCGCTCGCCCCGGACGAGCGAGGCTTCCATGTCGGCCGTCGGCAGCGCGCCGCCGCCGGGCAGTCGCACGCCGAGCCGCTGCCACTCGGCCAGCGGCCGCGCCTCGGTCATCAGGCGCACGGCACGGCATCCTTCCGTGCGCATCGGCACTTCGCGATCGATGCGCGCCATAACGTCACGGCCGATCGACACCTCGCGGCCCCAGCGCTCACCGGCCGTCCATCCGGCATTCCGCAGGTAGTTCGCCATCGACCCGAACACGTCGGCGTGCGAGGTCCAGATGTCCGCCACGCCGTCGCCGTCGACGTCGACCGCGTGACGCAGGTAACTCGATGGCATGAACTGCGGCTGCCCCATCGCGCCGGCCCATGAGCCTTTCATGCGCGCCGGCGGCACGCCCCGGTCGATCATCCGCAGCGCCTCGATCAGCTCCGAGCGGAAGAGCGTCCTCCGCCCGTCCCAGGCCAGCGTGGCCAGGGCGCGCACGGTCGAATAGGTGCCCGTGAAGCGCCCGAAGTTCGACTCGAGCCCCCAGATGGCCACCAGCACGCGCGACGACACGCCGTAGTCCCGCTCGACCCGCGCGAGCAGTCGGGCATGCTGACGGGCATGCCTGCGCGCGGCGGTCACCGTGGACGAGGTCAGGCGCCGCGCCAGATAGGCCTCGAGGCTCTGGACGATCTCGGGCTGCGTCCGGTCGCGCGAGACGACCACCGGTTCCGGCGTGAGCCCCGTGAGTGCCCCGTCGATCGTCTGCTGCGTGATGCCGGCCGCCGCCGCCTCCGCGCGAATCGCCTCGAGGAACTCCTCGAACGTCTGGGCGGCCGCACCTCCCTCGCCCTGAGCGGCGACGGGCCTCGCCCAGACTCCCGACAGCCCGACCAGTACGACAGCGACCAGCCACCCGCGCATCATGGGGTCACTACATCACACCGAACGACGCGGCGGCAAAGCCGCAGAGACACGAAAGCCGGACCAATCGCCGGGGAAACCCCGGCAATCGGTCCGGCCTTTCGCAGGATCGATCCGACGGCCGGCTTACGATCCGCCGACCTTGCGCGGCGTCGTCGCCTTGCGCGCGCCGCCGCGCGCCGGCTTGCTCGCCTTCGCCCTGGCGCTGTCGTCGGCCTTGGCGCGTCGCCCGCCGCCGAGCGCCTCGCGCAGCCGGCCACCCACCGACTTCTTCTTCGGCTTCTCGGCAGCCTCTTCCTCGGCGGCCGTCTCAGCGTTCGGATCGAACTCGCTGCCGAGCAGCTCCACCTGGGCGACCTCGGCCGCGTCGCCGCGCCGGCGTCCGACCCGCAGCAGCCGCGTGTAGCCGCCGGGCCGATCCACGTAGCGCGGGGCGATTGTCGTGAAGAGCTTCTGGACGACCGCCTTGTCGGCGATGTCCTGCGCGACCAGCCGCCGGGCGTTCACGGCGTGCGCGCTGCCCGGCTCGGCGCTCAGGCTGCGCTTGGCGACCGTGATGAGGCGCTCGACGAACGGGCGCAGCTCCTTGGCACGCGCCACCGTCGTCTGGATGCGCTCGTACCGAATCAGGTCGGTGCTCTGGTTCCGCAGCATCGCGATGCGATGCTCGGTAACCCGACCGAGTTTGCGATTTGCCACTCTGTGACGCATGATGCCAGTCCTTCGTTTCCCGCCGGTCGCGCTGCCGGACTACTCCGTACCGCCGGCCCCCTGGTCCAGCCGCATGCCGAGGCTGAGACCCATGGTGGCGAGAATCTCCTTGATCTCGTTGAGCGACTTGCGGCCGAAGTTCTTCGTCTTCAGCATGTCGCCCTCGGTCTTCTGCACGAGCTCCCGCAGCGTGCGGATGTTGGCGTTCTTCAGGCAGTTGTAGGAGCGCACCGACAGCTCGAGCTCCTCGACGCTCTTGTCGAGATGCTCGTTGATCGACGCCGGCAGCAGTTCGCTGGCGCCCTCGAGCACCGGCTCGCCCCCATCGTCGAGGCCGATGAAGATCGTGAAGTGGTCGCGGATGAGCCGGGCCGCCAGCGACACGGCGTCGCGCGCGGTCACCGCCCCGTTCGTCCACACCTCGAGCGTGAGCTTGTCGTAGTCGGTGGTCTGCCCGACGCGGGCCGCCTCGACCAGGTAGTTCACCTTCTTGATGGGCGAGTGCACCGAGTCGATCGGGATCCAGCCGATGCCGAGCTCCTCCTCGAAGTTGCGGTCGGCCGAAACGTAGCCGCGACCGCGCCGCACGCGCAGCTCCATCTCGAGCGAGCCGCCGTCGCTGACCGTCGCGATGTGGGCGTCGGGCTCGAGAATCTCGACGTCGGCGTCGACCTGGATGTCGCGCGCCCGGACGTCGCCCGGCTTGTCGACCCGCACGTACAGCGTCTTCGGCTGGTCGGTGTGGAGCCTGATCGGGATCTGCTTCAGGTTGAGGATGATGTCGGTCGCGTCCTCGACGACCCCCTGGATCGGCGAGAACTCATGCAGCACGCCCTCGATCTTGACGGCGGTCACCGCCGCCCCCTCGATCGACGACAGCAGCACGCGCCGCATGGCGTTGCCCACCGTGGTGCCGAAGCCGCGCTCGAACGGCTGGGCGAAGAACCGGCCGAACCGATCCGTGAGGGTGTCGCGCTCGACTTCGAGCCGCTTGGGCCGCTGGAATCCCTTCCACAACATGTTCATGTTCCTTTCGCACGCGGCGCACCGCGCCGCCAGACCTGCCGTGTCCTGTCGCCGGCCTCCCGCCGCAGGTCTGAAAGCTGCGGGCCGGCAACCGCGATTGTCGCTGTCCGTCGGTCGGGCCGACGCCCGGGGCTAGACGCGCCGCCGCTTCGGCGGCCGGCACCCGTTGTGCGGAATCGGCGTGACGTCACGGATCGACTTCACGTCGATGCCGACGGCCTGCAGCGCGCGCACGGCCGATTCGCGGCCCGCGCCCGGCCCCTTCACCCGCACGTCGATCGTCCGCAGGCCGAAGCTCTTGGCCGCGTTGCCGGCAGCCATCGCCGCCTGCGTCGCCGCAAACGGCGTCCCCTTGCGCGACCCCTTGAACCCGATCGCGCCCGCGCTCGACCAGGCAATCACCTTGCCCTCGACGTCGGTGATCGTCACGATCGTGTTGTTGAAGGACGCCTGAATGTGGGCGAGGCCGTGATGCACCACGCGCTTCTCCCCACGCTTCTTGAACGTCTTCTTCCTGCCCCTGCCTTCGGCGTCACTCTTTGCCATCACACCCTCGGTTCAGTCGCTCGTCGACCGTTCTACCTGGACTTCTTGCGCGTCACGGCCGCCCGGCGCGGGCCCTTCCGCGTGCGCGCGTTCGTCCGCGTCCGCTGGCCGCGCACCGGCAGGTTGCGCCGATGCCGCGCGCCGCGGTAGCTGCCGATCTCGACGAGCCGCTTGATGTTGAGCGCAATCTCCTTCCGGAGATCGCCTTCGACGCCACCCTGCTCCTCGAGCACGCGCGTGATCTTCCGGACGTCGTCTTCCGTCAGGTCCTTCACGCGGATGTCGCCGCTCACGCCGGCCGCCTTCAGCACGTCGCTGGCGCGCTTCCGGCCGATGCCGTAGATGTACGTCAGGCCAATTTCCACGCGCTTCGTGCGCGGAAGGTCCACTCCTGCAATGCGAGCCATGCTCCTACCTCGATGCCACGTCCGGGATCCGGCGGCCGTCGGCCTCCGGACCCTCGAGTGTCGTCTATCCCTGCCGCTGCTTGTGCTTCTGGTTCGTGCAGATCACCCGCACGACGCCCCGGCGCCGCACGATCTTGCACTTGTCGCAGATGCGCTTGACCGATGCCCTGACCTTCATCTCACGTCCTCCGGCGGCGTCCGGCTCACTGCCGCCTGACAATCCGTCCCCGGGTGCGATCGCGCGGGCTGAGCTCGACCAGCACCCGATCTCCTACGACCAGCCGCACGAAATTGCGGCCGAGGCCCGACGCCGCGTGCGCCGTCACCTCGCGATCGTCGATTGCCACCCGGTACAGCGCCCGCGGCAGCACCTCGACGACCGTCCCTTCCACTGTCGGCCGCCCGCCGGCCATCGCGCCTTACCCGGCGGCCGGCGTCTCCGACCGCCGC
The DNA here is from genome assembly GCA_003242705.1 of Acidobacteriota bacterium. Classification (GTDB taxonomy): domain Bacteria; phylum Acidobacteriota; class Vicinamibacteria; order Vicinamibacterales; family SCN-69-37; genus SCN-69-37. The sequence continues at coordinate 324 of QGVF01000083.1, read as the reverse complement.
GCCGTCAGCACGAGCGGTCCGTCGGCCGTCACCGCCACCGTGTGCTCGAAGTGCGCGGCCACGCTGCCGTCCTTCGTCACGGCCGTCCAGCCGTCGGCCAGAATCTTCGTTTCGGCCCGGCCCATCGCGACCATCGGCTCGATGGCCAGGACCATCCCGGCCGCCAGCTTCGGCCCGCGCCCCGGCGGCCCGTAGTTCGGAATCTGCGGCCCCCCGTGCAGCCGCCCCCCGATGCCGTGACCGCCGAACCCGCGCACCACCGAGAACCCGGGGCGCCCGACCACCCGCTCAACCCGCGGGCCCCTGTTCCACAGCCGCGCCCCC
>QGVF01000082.1 GCA_003242705.1 Acidobacteriota bacterium | reverse complement strand
CGCGGGCGTGGACCCCCACGCTCCGCCCGCCCATTTCCCCCCGGTCTTGGTCGCCCTTGCCTGATGCACGACGACGAATCCCCGGGCGATCAGAGCGGCGGCCAGACCGGGCACCGGAAAGGTGTCGTCCCGCCAGGCGAGGGCGCGCTTCTGCGCTTCGCCCGCGAGGGCATCGATCCGGCCCGCGATGGCCGCGGCATCGGCGTCCGGCAGTTCGTGGACGACGCCGCCGAGCGACGTGAGCTCCGTCCTGAACCGCTCGAGCAGATCCACCGGCGGCGCGTCGCCTCGCACGTAACCACCCGGCGCGGTCGCGGGCACGCCGGGCAGCGTCGCCCGCCGCAGGGCGCTCGTGATGAGCGCGCGCATCGCCTGTCGCTCGTCGGGCGTCATGCGGGATCCTTTCCCCGCCGCGTGCCGCTGCGCTCGGCGGGGCGCGCCTTCCAGCGATCCTGGAACGACGTCACGGCCATGGCTGGAAAGTCACGCGACGTCGTCCAGCCGGCGAGCGGGCCGGGCAGCGATCGGATCCAGCCGCTGCGCGCGAGCGCGCCGGTGGCCACGGCCGCGAGTCGGCCGGCCAGGCGGAACAGCCGTGGCCGCATCGCCAGGCGCCGGTACAGGCCGATCCCCTGCCGGATCCAGACCGGTGCGCGGCCTTCGTCGGTGCCCCTGGCACGCAGCGTCAGCAGCATGCGGGGAATGTCGATGCGCACCGGACACACTTCGCGGCACGCGGCGCACAGGCTGCTTGCGTGCGGCAGATCGCCGTGCTGTTCCTGACCCCAGAGCGCCGGCGTCAGCACGGCACCGACCGGTCCCGGATAGACGCTGCCGTAGGCGTGCCCGCCAATCTGCTGGTAGACGGGGCAGGCGTTGAGGCAGGCCCCGCAGCGGATGCAGTAGAGGATCTCGGCCTCGCTGCTGCCGAGTACGTCGCTGCGTCCGTTGTCGACGAGCACGACGTGCAGTTCGTCCGGCCCGTCGGACTCGTCGGCCCGCCGGGGGCCGGTCAGCACGTTCGTGTAGACCGTCAGGTTCTGTCCCGTCGCGCTCCGGGCCAGAATCTGCAGCATCGTGCCGAGCGACGGCATGTCGGGCACGATGCGCTCGAGGCCCATCATCGCCACGTGCACCCGCGGCAGCGTGGTGACCAGGCGCCCGTTGCCCTCGTTCGTGCAGATACAGATGCTGCCCGTCGCGGCGACGCCGAAGTTCACGCCGCTGATACCCAAGTCGGCCGACAGGAACGCCGGGCGGAGCCGTTCCCGGGCAAAGCGCGTCATGGCCGGGACGTCGGCGACGTCGGCCTCCGTCGCCCCGAGCGTCCGCCGGAAGAGGTCGGCCACCTCATCCGCGCTCTTGTGGATGATCGGCATGATGACGTGCGACGGGTGATCCTGTGCGAGCTGCACGATCCACTCGCCGAGATCCGTCTCGACGACCTCGAGCCCCGCGGCCTCGAGGTGTTCGTTGAGGTGGATCTCTTCGCTGATCATCGACTTGCCCTTCACGACGCGCCTCACGTGCCGTTCGCGGGCGATCGTCGTGACGATGCGGACGGCGTCGGCGGCGGTGCGGGCGAAGTGAACGTGGCCGCCGCGCAACTCGACGTTCGCAACGAACTCGTCCAGATAGCGATCGAGATGGGCCAGGGTGTGCGCACGGATCGCGCGGCCGTGATCGCGCCAGACATCGGGTTCGGGCAGCCGTCCGAGGCCGGCCGCGCGGCTGTCGAGGATGCGCGCGGTCACGCGGCGCAGCGTCGCGTTCAGCTGCCGGTTGGCCAGCGCATCTTCGGCGCGCCGATGGAAGGTGACCGATGCCGTCGACACGATCAGCGTCCCTCCGGATCCGGGTCGAGCAGATCAGCGATGTGGCGCACCTGAATCGGGCTGCCGCGTCGCCGCAGGCCTCCGGCCATGTGCATGCCGCAGCTGACGTCGGTCACCGCGATCGTCCGCGCGCCGCAGCGCTCGATGCAGTCGAGCTTCCGCGCGAGCATCGCCGACGAGACGTCGGCCATCTTCACCGCAAACAGTCCGCCGAAGCCGCAGCACACGTCGTGCTCCGGCAGGTCCGTGATCGTCGCGCCGTCGATGCCGGCGAGCAGCCGCATGGGCTGCTCGCGGAGGCCGAGGCCGCGCAGACCGTGGCACGCCGCGTGGTAGGCGACCGACTCGCCGGGACGACGTGCACCGACGTCGGTAACGCCGAGCACGTCGACGAGGAACGCGGTCAGCTCGTAGGTACGCGCCGCCAGATCGCGCGCGCGCTGCGCGTAGGCCGGATCGTCGGCGAGCAGCGCTGCGTAGTGATGAATCACCATGTCGCCGCACGAGCCCGACGGCACGACAACCGGGTCGGGGCTTGCCGAGAACACGTCGATCGTGTGCCGCGCCATCGCGCGGGCATCGTCGGGGAACCCCGCGTTGAAGGCCGGCTGCCCGCAGCAGGTCTGGCCTTCGGGACAGTGCACCTCGATGCCGAGTTTCTCGAGGATGCGCACAACGGCCATGCCGGTGTCGGGATAGAGCCGGTCGACGAGACAGGTCACGAGCAGCTGCACGCGGGAGATGGTCATCACGCGGAAGCAGCATGCTAACAGGACACACCCGGTGCGTCCTATCGGGTCCGCTCCGGACGGGCTGTTTCGTTCTGCAAAACGCCGGAGGCGAAGGAGTCGTGCATTTTCGGCCGGATTTCGACAGTCCGGTGCCGGTGCCGGAGTTGCTGTCTCGCATCGTGCTACAGTGCGCGCACCGATCCAATCGAACGGCTCCCCAGGCTAAAGGTAGGAGGCGTATGAGCAAGACCACTCGTCCGTCTTACGTCATCCAGTCGGTCGTCCACGCCTCGGAGGTGCTGCGGGCCTTCCGGTCGCGGGGCGAGACGCTGCGCCTGCGCGACATCGTCGAGCGGACCGGGTTCAACAAGGGGCTGTGCTTCCGGCTGCTGCACACGCTGCGGTACTGCGGGCTGGTCGAGAAGATCGACGAGACGCGCTACCGGCTGTCGGCCGAGATGCACCGGCGCAAGCGCTACCGCATCGGCTACGCGGCGCTCGGCAACGACAGCTCGTTCCAGCGGACCGTGCAGGAGAGTCTGGTCTTTGCCGCGCAGAACGAGGATGTCGAGCTCATCGTGCTCGACAACCGCCGCAGCGCGAAGACGGCGCTGCGCAACGCCGACTACCTCATCCGCGAGAAGGTCGACCTCGCGATCGAGTTTCAGATCGACGAGGGCGCGGCTCCCGCGATTGCCGCGCGGTACGTGCAGGCCGGCATTCCGTTCATCGCGGTGCACGTGCCGCATCCCGGCGCGACCTACTATGGCGCGAACAACTATCAGGCCGGGCTGCTGGCGGGGCACTACCTCGGGCGCTGGGCGCGCAGCCGCTGGGGCGGACAGGTCGACGAGGTGCTGCTCATCGAGGCGGCGCGGGCCGGCACGCTGGTGCAGGGGCGGCTCGACGGGGTACTGGCCGGGCTGCGCGAGACACTCCGCGACGCCATGGCGAACTGTCCCGTGGTCACGCTCGACGGCGACGGCGAGTTCAATCGATCGCTCGAGCGCGTGCGGGCGCACCTGCGCCGCACCGACCGGCGGCGCGTGCTCGTGGGGGCCATGAACGACTCGAGCGCCCTCGGCGCGACGCGCGCATTCCAGGAAGCCGGCCGTGCGGCGACCTGCGCCATCGTCGGGCAGAACGCCGAACCCGACGCGCGCGCCGAGCTGCGGCAGCCACGCACGCCGCTCATCGGATCGGTGGCGTACTTCCCGGAGCGCTACGGCGAGGAGCTCATCGCGCTGGCGCTCGACCTGCTCGAAGGGCGCCCGACGCCGCCGGCCAAGTTCGTCCGGCATCAGGTGATCACGGCCGCCAACCTGCACCACTACTATCCGAACGACGTCCTGCTGTCGCCGGCGATGGGACTCTGACCGACGGCCGCCGCGCTTCCGGCGACGCATTCACCGCTGCGGCCGGTTTCATGTCGTGAAACGGTGCGCGACGCACCGGTCGCCGGGACGGACGCGTGTTTCCGGTATGAAACCGGTATTCCCCGCGGCTAATCGCACGATTCCGCCACAACCCCTGTTCCGGGCAGCAAAACCACCCACCTCGCCGTGACCGATCGTTGGCGGCTGACGCACCGGTTGGCACACTCCGCCCATCGCACAACCGCATAACCCCGTCCGGCGCTTCCCCGGGTGGACTCGTGACTGAGGCAGGAGGATTCCGTGAGGTCTCGACTCAGGACGTGCAGTGTGGTGGCGTGCCTGGCAGTGCTGTTGTGGTCGACAGCAGTGTCAGCACAGACGCTGACCGGCCAGATTGGCGGCAGCGTGCTCGATGAACAGGGGGCAGCCGTCCCTGGCGCCACCGTAACCGTGACCAACACCGCGACCCGGGCGTCGCGTGAGGTGACGACCGATGCGCAGGGTGCGTTCGTCGTCACCGGCCTGCTGGCCGGCACTTACGACCTGAGGGTCGTCCTGACCGGCTTCCGTACCTACGAGCAGCGAGGCGTGGACCTGTCGGCGACCGAGCGTCTGGCGCTGCCGCCCATCATGCTGCAGCTGGGCGGCCTGGCCGAAACGATCTCGGTGGCGGCCGAGGGCGCGCGCGTGCAGACGCAGAGCGGCGAGCGCTCGGCCACGATTTCCGCAGCGCAGATTCAGGACCTCGGCCTGAAGGGGCGCGACTTCATGGGCGCCCTGCAGCTGTTGCCCGGCGTGGTCGACACGCGCAACCGCGACGCGCCGGGCTGGGGCTCGGTCGGCGGCATGTCGATCAACGGCCAGACCTCGTTCAACTTCTCCTACGACGGCGTCGTCAGCAAGGACACGGGATCGAACTCGGGCAACTACGCCGCGCCGGCGCTCGATTCGATCGCCGAGGTAAAGGTTCAGACGTCGAACTTCCAGGCCGAGTACGGCCGGTCCTCGGGCGCGAGCATCACGGTCGTCACGAAGAGCGGCAGCAGCCAGTTTCACGGCAGCGGCGCGTATTACAAGCGCCATGAGGCGTTCAACGCGAACCCGTGGGACCGGGTGCGGCAGTGCGCAGCGGGTCAGGAGGCGAGCTGTTCGAAGCCGCGCTACCGCTACGACAACATCGCCTGGACGATCGGCGGTCCCGTGCTGATTCCCGGCACGGCGTTCAACCGCAACCGCGACCGGCTCTTCTTCTTTTTCTCGCAGGACCTGCTGCCGCGCACCGATCCGGGCGACCTGCAGTTCCGCACCATGCCGACGGCCCGCGAGCGTGCGGGCGACTTCTCGCAGACGTTCGACACGCAGGGGCGGCTCATTCACATCCGGGACCCGCTGTCGGGCCAGCCGTGCCACGTCGTCAATGGCGGCCCGGGGTGCTTCCCCGGCAACATCATTCCGGCTGATCGCATCAACCCGGTCGGTCAGATGATGCTGAACCTGCTGCCGCTGCCGAATGCGGAGGACCCGACCGGCAACCGGCAGTACAACCACACGTACCAGAACGTGCTCGAGAAGCCGAAGCACGACAACGTCGCCCGCGTCGACTGGAACATCGCGCCGGGCACGACGTTCTACTCGCGGCTCGGGTTTTCGAACGAGGTGAACTCGCGCGGCGCCAACGCGTTCCTCGGCGCCGGCACCGGCAACGGCGGCAACATCGGCTGGCCGCAGTTCGAGACCGAGTACGGCATCCGCACGTACAGCCTTGTCAACACGTTCCTCAAGACAATCAACCCGACGACGGTTGCCGAGGTGACCATCGGGATGAACTGGGCGAAGCAGTACGTCAACATCGTCAGCGAGGAGTCGTACCGGCGGAACGACCGGCGGCTCGTGCTCGACGGTCTGCCGCAGTTCTTCCCCGAGGCCAACCCGCAGTACCTCGTCCCGAACATGTCGTTTGCCGGGACGAACGCGCTGCCGAACACGGCGGGTCTCGCGATCTCGAACCGCTTCCCGTTCAACGCGAAGAACGTCATCTGGAACTACAACGCGAACATCACGAAGCTCATCGGCGGGCACAACCTGAAGGCGGGGCTCTTCATCGAGCGCACGGCGCGGCCGGCGCCGCGCGCCTCGACCTTCCAGGGCAGCTTCGACTTCAACGGCAACGTGAGCAACCCGTTCGATGCGAACTTCGGGTTCGCCAACGCGCTGCTCGGGTCGATCAACAGCTACACCGAGTCGACGGCGAAACCGTTCGCCGAGGGACGCTACAACCAGTTCGAGGCGTTCGTCCAGGACAACTGGCGCCTCAACCGGAAGTTCACCCTCGACTACGGCCTGCGCGTCTACAACATCGGCCCGACGTTCGTCGAAGGGCAGCAGGTCGCCTACTTCGACCCGGCCAGCTGGAGTCAGGCGGAGGCGCCGCTGCTGTTCCAGCCGGTGTGCGCCAACGGGGCGCCGACGTGCAGCGGCACGCAGCGCGTGGCGATGAACCCGCTGACAGGCGAGATCCTGAACAATACGTTCATCGGCAAGCTCGTGCCCGGCAGCGGCGACTTCTACAACGGCATGACCGTCGTGCCCGAGACGGTCTACGACAGCACGGGCATCCTGTTCGCGCCGCGCGTCGGCTTCGGGTGGGACGTGGCCGGTGACGGCCGCACGGCGGTCCGCGGCGGGTTCGGCATCTTCTACGACCGGTACCAGGACGACATCATCCTGGAGCTCGTGGAGCAGCCGCCGCTCATGGATACGCGCGAGACGACGTTCACGACGCTGCCGCAGCTGCTGACGTCGCAGCTGATTCAGAGCCCCCGTGGCGTCACGGCCTTCGACGAGTTCAAGGTGCCGACGGTCTACAACTGGAGTGTGGGCGTCCAGCGCCAGCTGCCGTGGCAGATGGTGGCCGACATCGCCTACGTCGGCAATGCGAACCGCAACAACCCGGTGACCGTGCCGATCAACAGCTTTCCCTACGGCACGACGCGCATCGACCTGAACCCGCAGAACGCCGACCCGACGCAGAACAACAGCCAGCCGAGGCCGGCCGACTACCTGCGGCCGTACCGCGGCCACTCCGGCATCAACCTGCGGCAGTGGCGCGGCTACGCGAACTACCACTCGGTGCAGGTGTCGGTGCAGCGGCGGTTCGCCAACGGCTTCGCCTGGGGCGTGGCCTACACGGGATCGCGGCGCTGGAGCCGATCCGACTTCAATCCGTTCATCGACGAGTCGCGCGCCGAGCGCCGCTTCTACAGCCTGAACGGCAGCCGGCCGCATGCCCTGTCGATCAACTACAACTGGATGATTCCCGACGCGAGCCGCGTCTGGGACAACGGCTTCGCGCGGGCCGTCCTCGACGGCTGGCAGGTGTCCGGACTGACGACAGCCTTCTCGGGGACCTGGACGACGTTCGGGTTCTCGTGGCGCAACGCGCCGCAGAGCGACATGACCGGCGGGCCCGGCGGCTCCCGTGTCGCGCTGCTCTGCGACCCGAAGATCTCCAACCCGACGATGGAGCGGCAGTTCCGCACTGAGTGCATCGGGCCGCCCGGACCGCTGACCGACCCGGACGACATCTACTACCTGGGCACCGACAACAACGCGCAGTGGGTGTCGCCCGGCTACCTGAATCACGACGTGACGCTGTTCAAGAACTTCCGGATGCGGAACAACCACAACGTTCAGATCCGGGTCGAGCTCTACAACGCCTTCAACTCGAACCAGTTCACGGTGGTCGACACCTCCGCGACGTTCGACTTCGAGACGGGTGAGCAGGTCGACGAGGGCTTCGGGACCGTGACCAACACACGCCCGAACTCGTCGCGCGTGATTCAGCTCGCGGTGCGCTACACCTTCTAGCGTTCCGTCGGATGCTCCAGACCGGGGGGTGGCGCCGCGTCGCCACTCCCCGGGGCGTGCCTTGCCGGACGCGCGAGATCGATCTGCCGCGGTGCGTGCGTTCCGTCCTGCAGAACACGAGCCTGGCCCGGGACGACGTCCGCTGCCGCCTGAACAGCGGTCGATCGCGTGTACACAGCGGAATTCGAGCGGAACCGGAGGACCGGCAGAGGTGGACGGTGCGTTTCGGCCAGAGAAACGCGCTGCTGCCGAGCCGCCTCTGCTTGCCAGCGGCCCTCGAGACAGGCACACTCGTGCTTCCCGACAGCGAGTCAGAGATGGCCGCCGGACCGAACGGCCGGCGTGCCGACGGGACAGGCGGGGCCTTCGGGGCCCGCGATGGAGGAACAGGCCTATGTGGACGAGGCTCGAACCGACGCCGGGCCGTGCGGCCCGGGCGCTGGTCGTCGGCGCTGTCGCGGCGGTCCTTGCGCTGGGCGGCGCCGCGCCCGACATCGTCGACGCTGCCGGCGCGGCCGCGCAGGGGCGGCAGGGGGGCGGCGGACAGGGCCGCGGCGGGCGCGGCGGCCCTCCGGGCGGCGCGCCGATCGCCTTCGACAATCACACGGGATTCCGTCCCATCTTCGACGGCAGGTCACTCGACGGGTGGGATGGCGATCCCGCGTTCTGGCGCGTCGAGAACGGCGCGATCGTCGGGCAGAGCACGCCGGAGAAGGTCGTCGAGCAGAACACCTTTCTGATCTGGCGCGGCGGCACGGTCGGCGACTTCGACCTGAAGCTCGAGTTCCGGCTCGATGCGGGCAACTCGGGCGTGCAGTACCGCAGCGAGCAGCTGCCGGAAGGCGGCGAAGGAAAGATTGGGCGGTGGGTCCTCAAGGGCTACCAGGCCGACATCGACTTCGCGAATCAGTACACCGGCATGCTCTACGAAGAGCGCGGCCGCGGCTTCCTCGCGCCGCGCGGGCAGTTCAACTACATCGGACCGGCCGGACCGGATCAGGTGCGCGGCCAGGTCGGCGCGCTCAATTCGAGCGACGCGCTCCGCGCGCAGGTCAAGCAGAATGACTGGAACCAGTTTCAGGTCACCGCACGGGGCAACGTGCTGATTCACGTGCTCAACGGCCACGTCACCGCGCTCTTCGTCGACGACGACCAGGACGCCAGGGCAGCGGAGGGCCTGCTGGGCCTGCAGATTCACACCGGACCGCCCATGAAGGTCGAGTTCCGGAACGTGTACCTGCGGGCCTTCTGAACCCGGGCGCGTCGCGCCAGCGGCGAGGGGACACGAGGGCAGCGTGATCAGGCGCGGGGGTGGGGCCCCGCGCCACTAAGCAGAAGAGGGACGAACCGATGCAGGTAGCGATGCACAACTGGATGCGGGCCGAACCGATCGAGACGACGATTGCGCGGCTGGCGAAGTGTGGATACGACGCGATCGAGATCAGCGGCGAGCCCGAGCGCTACGACACGAAAGCGGTCGGCAAGCTGCTGAAGGATCACGGCCTGACGTGCTGGGGCAGTGTCACGCTGATGCTCGGTGACCGGAACCTGCTCGCGAAGGACGAGAAGGCGCGGGCGATGTCGGTCAAGTACGTCAAGGACACGATCACGATGATCAAGGAGCTCGGCGGCCAGGTGATCACGATCGTGCCGTGTACGGTCGGCAAGCTCGTGCCCGAGGCGACCGCCGCGGAGGAGTGGAACTGGGCCGTCGCCAGCCTCAAGGAGTGCTACGAGCACGGCCTGAAGGAGGGTGTCCGCCTCGCGATCGAGCCGCTCAACAGGTTCGAGACCTACTTCCTCAACCGGCACGACCAGGCGCTCGCGCTGGCGGAAGCCGTGGGGCCCGAGTGCGGCGTCTGCCTCGATGCGTTCCACATGAACATCGAGGAGAAGGACATGTTCCAGGCGATCCGGAACGCGGCGCCGCGGCTCAACGACTTTCACGTGGCCGACAACAACCGCATGGCCTGCGGCATGGGCGCCTTCGACTGGGCGAAGATCATCGGCACGCTCAGGGAGGTCGGCTACGACGGGGCGCTGACGGTCGAGTTCGTGGCGCCGATCGACCGGACGCCGGCCAATCCGTATCCGAACATGCTGCAGCTCGAGACCGACGTCGAGCTCACGCCGGAAGAGCGCAAGTTCATGATCGACCACGGCACGGGCGACCTCACCGACGAGTTCTATACCTGGCTGATGGACGAGACGATCACGACGCTGCGGCGGCACATCTGATCACGTGCTGACACGGCGCGCCCCGGGCTCCGACGGTCCGGGGCGCGTCGCGGGCACCGGATTGGGTCCCCCGGGAACACCTGAGCTTCTGATGCCCTCCATCCTCGTCATCGGCACCCTGGATACGAAGGGCCCCGAAATCGCTTACCTGCGCGATCGCATCCGCGATCTCGGCGCCGATGTCGTCGTGGCGGATTCGGGCATTCTCGGCGAGCCGCTCGACATCGTGCCCGACGTCACGCGCGAAGAGGTGGCGCGGCTGGCCGGTACCACGATCGATGCGCTGCGCAACGCCGGCAGTCGCGGCAAGGCGGTCCACGGCATGCTCGCGGGCCTGCGGCGGCTGGCGATCGACCTCTACCGCGACGGGCGCCTGCACGGCGCGGTGGCGATGGGCGGTGCCGAAGGCGCCGTGCTCGGCGCAAGTGCGATGATGGGGCTGCCGCTCGGCATCCCGAAGGTGATCGTCACGCCCATCGCATCGGGCCACCGGAAGTTCGGCCCGCTCGTCGGCACAAAGGACGTGATGATCATCCACTCGGTGATCGACATTCTCGGCCTGAACCCGATCAGCCGCGCCATCTTCGACAACGTCGCCGCCGCGCTCGTCGGGATGGCCAGGCACGGCGTACCGGCGCACACGACGCCGGGCTCGTCACCGCTCGTCGAGGGGGCCCGGGCCGACGGTCAGCGCCGCGTGGCCATCACGATGCTCGGCCAGACCACGAAGGGCGTGATGGCCGTTCGCGATCGGCTGCTCGAGCACGGCATCGAGGCGGTCATCTTTCACGCCAACGGCGTCGGCGGTCCGGCGATGGAGGAACTGGCGGCCGAGGGGATGTTCGTCGGCGTCATCGACTACACGACGAACGAGCTGGCCGGCGAGATCCAGAAGGGCTTCCACGATGCCGGTCCCGAGCGGCTGCGCCGTATCGGCCGGCTCGGTCTGCCTCAGGTGGTCGTGCCGGGTGGCCTCGACTTCGCCACGCACGGCCGTCCCGACGCGATTCCGGCCGCCGTGCGCGGAAGGCCGGAGTACTTCCACAACCCGGAGTTCACGCTCGTCCGGACGTCGGCCGGGGAAATGGAGGAGCTCGGCCGGCGCTTTGCCGAGCGACTCAACGAGGCGACAGGGCCCGTGGTGGTGATGGTGCCGACCGAGGGACTGTCGATCCCGGCCGTGCCCGGCGGACTGTTCTGGGATCCCGAGGCCGACGCGGGGTTCCTGCGCGAGCTGCGCGCCGGTCTGCGTTCCGGCATCCCGGTGACGACGCACCCGCATCACATCAATTCGCCGGAGTTCGCGTCGCTGGTCGCCGACCGTTTCGTGAGCCTGCTCGAGGAAGCGACACACGCCGGGCAGGCCCGGGCAGAGTGAAATCGAAGGAGGAAGTCCGTTGTCACAGACCTCGTCCGGCGAACGCGTGAGCGGCGCGTCGTTCCTGCGCGGGCACATCTACCGCGAGCTCGCGGCCGTCGTCGGTCCCGCCAATATCACTGTCGATCCCGAGGAGCTGCAGGCCCAGGCGCACGACTGGTCCTGGATGTCGCGCTACCTCGTCTACAGGAACCTGCCGCTGCCGGCGCCCGACATCGCGGTGCGACCGGGGTCGACCGAGGAGGTGCGCGAGATCGTGCGCATCGCCTCCACCTGGAAGGTGCCGCTCGTGCCGCGCGGCGCGGGCACGGGCACGCAGGGCGGGACGCTGGCGCTCTATGGCGGCATTTCGGTCGACCTGACGCGCATGACCCGCATCATCGACATCGACGAACAGTCGCTCGTCGCGACCGTCGAGGCGGGCATCTCGGGACCGGCGCTCGAGGCCGAGCTCAACCGGCACAACCTGACGCTGGCGCATTACCCCGGGTCGTACACGATGGGGGCGACCGTGGGCGGGTTCATTGCCGCCCGCGGCTCGGGCGTCGTGAGCACGAAGTACGGCAAGGCCGAGGATCAGGTGCTGCAGCTGCAGGTGGTCGTCGCGCCGGGACGCGTCATCGAGACGCTGCCGGTCCCGAGTCACGCCACGGGCAGCGACCTGCTGCAGGCCTTCGTCGGATCGGAGGGCACGCTCGGCATCATCACGCAGGCCCACATGCGGCTCGATCCGCTGCCTGAGACACGGGAGTTCCTGTCGTTCAGCTTCCCGGACATCTTCGCGGGCATGGAGGCGGGCCGGCTGATCATGATCAACCGCCTGCGGCCGGCCGTCATCCGGCTCTACGACGAGGAGGACTCGAAGAAGCTCACCGAGTGGGTCGGCACACCGTTCGTCGGCACGCTGATGATCGTGATGGTCGACGGCACCGAGGAACTGACGCGCTACGAGGCCCGGCGCATCACCGGGATCTGCGAGAAGGTCGGCGGCCGATCGCTCGGCCCGAACGCCGGCAAGATCTGGTGGGAGGGCAAGTACGAGCCGTACAGGAAGGGCAAGCTGCCGCAGCCGCCGCTCGTCTACGGCACGACCGACACCGTGGCGCGCTTCCGCGACATTCCCGTCATCTACCGCGCGCGCAAGCAGGCGGTCGAAGAGCAGTTCAGGGAGTACGGCGCGCGCTATACGTGTCACCTGTCACACTTCTACGACTGGGGCACGATGCTCTACGACCGCTTCTACATCGATCAGGCGCCCGACGATCCGGCCGAGGCGCTTGCGCTGCACGATCGGCTGTGGGACGTCTGCACCGAAATCGGCCTGCGGCACGGCGGCGTCGTCAACGAGCACCACGGCGTGGGGCTGAAGCTGGGGCGGTTCATGCACCGGCAGTACGGACGCGACGGCTGGGCGCTGCTTCAGGCGCTGAAGGACGCCTGGGATCCGGACGGCATCATGAACCCGGGCAAGCTGGGCTACGGGCCGCCGAAGAACGCGCGCTGGTAGCCCCGGGCCACGGGGCGGGGATGGGCGCTCGCGGCCGGCTGGTGCCGGCCGTGCGATAGTGGATCGGTTGCCTCGCCCTCGTACCGCACCTCAGGGCGAGGAGGCGTCATGATCAGAACACCGATCGTCCTCGTCCTTGCGTGCGTGCTCGGGTGCGCATCGCTGCTCGCCGCTCAGCAGCCTTCGTTCCGGGCTTCGGTCGACCTGATTGCGGTCGATACCCAGGTGGTCTCGACCGACGGCGATCCGATCGCCGACCTCGGTCCTGACGACTTCATCGTGACGGTGGATGGGGAGCGGCGGCGCGTCGTGTCGGCCGACCTCCATCAGTACGCCATCGGCGCCGCCCGGCAGGGCGCCGCGCCCACCGGCGACGAACCCTTCGTGAGTGTCGGGGCGCCGCGCATCTTCATCGTGGCCGTCGATGCCACGAGCTTCTACCCGGGGGCCGCCGCCCCGGCGATGGAGGCGGCTCAGGCGTTCGTCGCGAGCCTGCCGCGCCAGGACTACGTCGGCCTCTACACCTATCCCGACGGGCCGCAGATCGTGCCCACGCTCGAGCGCGTGCCCGTGCGGCAGGGGCTGGCGACGATCGTCGGCTCGCGGATGCCGTTCTCCGGTCAGTTCAATCTGCGTCCATCGGAAGTCGTCGACATTACCGCGATGGCGGGTGAGCGTCCGGGTTCGCTGTCGGGCCGGGCGGTCGCCGCGCTGCAGGGCGTGCCCATCGCCGAGTACGACCCGGTGCGCGCGGTCCAGTACCGCGAGTGTCCCGACGACGCGGAGTGTGCGACGCGAATCGTGTCGGAGGCCCGTGCCTTTGCGCTGCACCTCGAAGCGCAGGCGCAGCGGAGCCTCGGCGGGCTCGCGCACCTGTTGAGGGTTGTCGAAGGACTGCCCGGTCGGAAGTACATCGTGCTGATCACCGGCGGTGTGCTGGTCAGCGATCGCCCCGGCGGCCGCCCCGACGTCGGTCAGCTGGCCACGACCATGGGACAGACGGCCGCGCGGTCGAACGCGGTGTTGTACACGGTGCACATCGACGGGAGCTTCAGCGGGCTCTATTCGGCGGCCGGTCGCCGGACGGGCGAGACCGAGCGCGGGCGCGACCGGGGCATGGTCGGCGACTGGCTCGATCGCTTTTCGGCGACGGCGGGAGGGGCGCGTTTCCACGTGCCGGTCGGCGCCGGCGAGTTTGCCTTCGAGCGCGTGCTGCGCGAGACGTCGGCGATGTATCTGCTTGGCGTCGAGGCGAGCGACGAGGATCGGGATGGCCGCCCGCGACAGCTGAAGGTGCGGCTGGCGCGATCGGCGCCGAAGGACGCCAGCGTCCGGCACCGACAGTGGGTGGTCGTCGACGATCGACCCTGAAAAGCTTCCGGGCAGCGGGCGCTGCGGCGCCCGGTGCCGCGTCAGCAGGCGAGGATGGATTCGACTGCCCTCGCGTGTATCGCGAACGCGCGCTCGTCGTACAGCACGAACCTCACCAGCCGGATCGGCGTCTCGCCTTTCAGTTCTTCGACCACCGTGCGGATGGCAATCGGTGCGGCTTCTTCCATCGGATAGCCGAAGACACCGGTCGAGAGCGACGGAAAGCCAATCGACTCGACGCCTTTCGAAGCAGCGACGCGAAGCGCGTTGCGATAGCTCGTGGCGAGCAGCTCGTCGGATGGCTGATCGTGTCCGTAGACCGGGCCGAGCACGTGGACGACCCAGCGGTTCGGGAGCCGGTGACCGCCGGTGATAGCTGCCTGTCCGACTCTGATCGGCGCAAGGGGACGGCACTCGGCTTCGAGGCCCGGTCCGGCTGCGCGATGCAGGGCCCCGGCCACGCCGCCACCCGGGCGCAGCTGGGCGTTGGCGGCATTGACCACCGCATCGAGACCCCGCTGCCCCGCAATGTCGCCGACGGTGCACTCGAGCACCGATCGGTTCACCGCTCTCCGAATCGTCGTCATGGCTTCCCCTGCTTCCTCCCGCCCGTGTGCGATGCGACGTCCGCGGTGGAACGCCGTTCAGCGTACTGCGGAACGTCCGGTGTGAGCGATGGCGGCAGATCGGCCCGGCGCATCCGGGCCGCGTACGCGGCGGGCGTCGCTGCCATGACGCGCCTGAACATGGCGATGAACGCACTCGGGCTTTCGTAGCCGGCGGCGAAGGCGACCGAGGCAACCGGTTCGCCGGCCACGAGCCGCGGGACAGCCGCCGAGACGTGGAGCATCTGCCGCCAGCGTCCGAACGACGCGCCGGTCTCGCGACGCACGAGACGGCTCAGGCTCCGGCTGCTCATTCCGATCTCGCGCCCTGCCTCGGCGAGCGTCAGCTTCGATCCGTCGGGCTCGAGCAGGCGTTGCGCGAGGCGCTTCAGGCGTTCGTCCGACGCGGCGACGATCGCGGCGGCGTCGGGCACCCGGCCGAGCTCGTCGGCCAGGACGGCGAGCATGGCCGGCGGTGCCGAGGCGCCCCGCCGGACCTTCGCGTCGGCAACGAGCCGGTCGAGCAGCGCCCGCATCAGCGTGGTGAGCGCCACCGGTCCTGACCTCCGCCCCGCCGCAGCGTCGATCGCTATCGCGGCAATCGTTGCCCCGCCCGACACCGTCGAGACCGAGGCCGCGGTTCTCTCCGCGATCCAGAGCGCCTGCCCTGCGGCGATTTTCCAGCACCCATCCGCGGTATCGACGACGGCCGAGCCGTCGAGCGCGAAGAGCAGGCGTCCCGATGGACTGCCCGGGAGATGACGAGGCAGGGCACTGAGGGTGACGAGCTGCACGCGAATGACCCGGTTGCGACGAAATCTGGCCGGATCTCGATATCTCCGACCTGTGAGGTCCGATATTGTAGCAGCGATTTTTGAGACTGATCCCATTTAGGACCCGCGTTCATGAATCATTCCGTCCGTTTTCATGCCGTTCCGACCACGCCGTGGCCGATGTGCCTGCGCCCGCTGGTGGCAATCGCAGTTGTCGCCTGCCTGG